>NZ_JBEXNQ010000026.1:0-113803 GCF_040611155.1 Streptomyces sp. NPDC002994 | reverse complement strand
GGTGTTCTATCTAGGACCGTGCGTGTTGTTCGTCACGGTCCGGTCGGATTTTGGCAGTTGGTGCCCGGGGTCCACCGAGAAGCCGCGCCCCCACGGCTCCTTTGCTTTATGCGGAGCTGTACGCCGCAAAATGCGGGCAGCAGAAATAAGCCCCCGCCAATTCGCCCTCTTTGTATACGGCGCGGCTGTTAATGGCGGCCACTCACGGTGTTTACGGCATGTTGCGAAGTCCTCACGCGCCCTTGCCCGCGCTCCCGTTCACGCTCCCGCTCGCGCCCTCGTTCACGCTCCGGGCCGGGGCGTCGCAACCGATGCGCGGCCACGGCCCGTTCGGCGTGCAGGGCCGTCAGCGACCGGGCCCGTTCCACGTCACCGCGCGCCACGGCGTCGACGATCGCGGCGTGTTCGGCCCAGGCCTCGGCGGGGCGGGCGTGCTGCTCGACGGCGTACATCCAGGCGATCTTGTGCCTGAGCTGGGTGAGCAGGGCCGTGAGGCCGGGGCTGCCCGACGCCTGGGCGAGCGTCTCGTGAAACCAGGTGCCCAGCGAGCGCAGATCCTCGCCCTCGCCCCGGCGGGCCCGCTCCTGGCCGAGCCTGACCAGGCCGCGCAGCACCTTGAGGTGCGCCTCGGTGCGCCGCTGGGCGGCGCGGGCCGCGCTCAGCGGCTCCAGCAGTGTCCGGACCTCCAGGAGGTCGGCGGCCTCCTGCTCGGTGGGCTCGGCCACGCAGGCGCCCGCGTGCCGGCGGGTGGTGACGAACCCCTCGGACTCCAGTGTGCGCAGAGCCTCGCGCACCGGGACGCGCGAGACACCGTAACGGCGCGCCAGCAGCTCTTCGGTGAGCCGGCTGCCCCGCGCGAAGACACCGGAAACGATGTCGTCACGGATTGCCGTGCATACCGATTGCGCGGGAATGCGCATGACCGAACCTCCGCCTTAATCCCCGCGAAACGCGGTCGATCGACGCTTGTTCGGCGACTCTATTGCAGCATTCCGCAATTTCCGACGGGGGGCGGGAATCCATGGACGGCTTTTGGACATGCACAAGGCCCCGGCGGGGAGCCGGGGCCTTCTGGACGACGAACGGGCGACCGAGCCGTCAGACGTTCACGCCGTGCGCGCGCAGGTACCCGACCGGGTCCATGTCCGAGCCGTACTCGGGCGACGTGCGGGCCTCGAAGTGCAGGTGCGGGCCGGTCGAGTTGCCGGTCGAGCCCGAGAGGCCTATCTGCTGGCCGGAGGCGACGCTCTGGCCGACGGAGACGCCGAGGGACGACAGGTGGCCGTACTGCGTGTACGTGCCGTCGTTCATCCGGATGACGATGTTGTTGCCGTACGCCCCGCCCCAGCCGGCCTCGACGACGGTGCCCGCACCGACGGAGACGACGGAACTGCCGGACGCGGCGCGGAAGTCGACGCCGGAGTGGCTGCCGGAGGACCAGAGGTTACCGCCGGTCTTGTAGCCGGTGGTCACGAAGGAGCCGGCGACCGGGAGGGTGTAGCCACCCAGGCGCTTGCGCTCCGCCTCACGGGCGGCGCGCTCCTTGGCCGCACGCTCCTCGCGCTCCTTCTTGGCGCGCGCCTCGGCCTCGGCCTTGGCTTTGGCCTCCGCCTTGCGCTTGGCTTCCGCCTTGCGCTTGACCTCCGCCTTGCGCTCGGCCTCCGCCTTGTCGGCGGCCTGCTGCTGCTTCTCGGCCTGAGCGGCGATCTGGTCGGCGAGGGAGTCGCCGATGACGATGGCCTGGGTGAGGCCGGTGTCCTCGACGGAGAGGGCCGATCCGGCGGCGAGAGCCGGAGAGGCCAGGCCTCCGATGACGCCGGTCGTCGCGAGGGCGGCGACGCCCGCCATGTTCGCGCTTCTGCGCGTCAGGCGGCTCGGACGACGGTGCTTCCCGGTGGCACGGGTGAACGCCATGGAGTGGCTGATCCTTTCCTTCCTTCTCGCCTACCGGGTTAGCTGACGGGTTCGGAGCAGGAAGGTCTCCTACGGACGCCTGTCGTACGTACGCACGCAGGACGTCCGATTCACCCCAGGGACTGATTGGGTCCCCGGCTCCCCAGGCTCGCGCCTGACGGGGACTCGGCGATGGCTGCCCGGTGCCGCGGATGCGGCTCACTGCTGACGGACAGCCGGACAGACGCTAAGCGGCACATCTTTTAATCACCAAACAGACACGGCGTTTTGTAACGCACCCCACAGGCCAGACAGGCAACCTCCACAACAAACCGGACATACAGGAAGGACCCCGGCAGCCTTTCGGCCGCCGGGGTCCCTCAATCTCCCGCTTTGGGGTGTAACGCGGTCAGTCGCCGACCACGCGTCAGCCTGCGACCACCGTCACGTCGCCGATGCCGAGCGCCCTGACGGGCTCCTCGATCTGCGAAGCGTCGCCGACGAGGATCGTGACCAGCCGGTCCTCGGGGAAGGCGTTGACGACCGCCGCGGTGGCCTCCACGGTGCCCGTCTCGGCGAGGCGGGCGTACATCTGGGCCTGGAAGTCGTCCGGCAGGTGCTGCTCGACCTGGTCGGCGAGCGTGCCGGCGACGGCCGCCGCCGTCTCGTACTTGAGCGGCGCGACACCCACCAGGTTCTGTACGGCGACATCGCGCTCGGCGTCGGTGAGGCCCTCGGCCGCGAGGGTGCGCAGCACCTTCCAGAGGTCATCGAGCGCCGGTCCGGTGGACTCCGTGTCCACCGAGCCACTGATCGCCAGCATCGAGGCGCCCGTACCGTCGGCCGAGGAGCGCAGCACCTGGCCGAAGGCGCGCACGCCGTACGTGTAGCCCTTCTCCTCGCGCAGGACGCGGTCCAGGCGGGAGGTGAGGGTGCCACCCAGGCAGTACGTGCCGAGGACCTGGGCGGGCCAGACACGGTCATGCCGGTCGGGGCCGATCCGGCCGATGAGCAGCTGCGTCTGGACCGCGCCGGGCCGGTCCACGATGACCACACGGCCCGTGTCGTCGGCCGTCACCGGCGGCACGGGGCGGGGCTCGGCCGTGTCACCCTTCCAGGCGCCCAGGGTGTCGGCCAGGATCGCGTCCAGGTCGGTGCCTTCGAGGTCGCCGACGACCACCGCGGTGGCGGTCGCGGGACGCACGTGCGCCGCGTAGAAGCTCTTCACAGCGGCGGAGTCGATACGCTCCACCGTCTCCTCGGTGCCCTGGCGCGGCCGCGACATGCGCGAGGTCGCCGGGAACAGCTCCTTGGAGAGCTGCTTGGCCGCGCGGCGGGACGGGTTGGCCGTCTCGTGCGGGATCTCGTCGAGCCGGTTGGCCACCAGGCGCTCGATCTCGCTGTCCGTGAAGCCGGGCGCCCGCAGCGCGTCGGCGAGCAGGCCGAGCGCCTTGGGCAGCCGGGAGACGGGGACCTCGAGGGAGACCCGGACGCCCGGATGGTCGGCGTACGCGTCGAGTGTGGCGCCGCAGCGCTCCAGCTCGGCGGCGAACTCCTCGGCGGAGTGCTTGTCGGTGCCCTCGGAGAAGGCCCGCGCCATGATCGTGGCCACGCCGTCCAGGCCCGTGGGCTCGGCCTCCAGGGGGGCGGCGAGGAAGACCTCGACGGCCACGACCTGCTGACCGGGGCGGTGGCAGCGCAGCACGGTCAGGCCGTTGGGCAGGGCGCCGCGCTCGGGGGCGGGGAAGGCCCACGGCGTGGGGGTGCCCCCCTGCGGCTGCGGGTGGAACTTCATGCTGACGGCTGCGGTGTCGGTCACTTGTCCGCCCCTTCCTGCGTTCCGGTCTCGCCGGCGGCGTCGGTGGTGTCGTCGGCTGCGGCTTCGGCGCTGTCGGAGTGCGTGGGCTCGTACACCAGGACCGCGCGGTTGTCCGGGCGGAGCCTGGCCTTGGCGACCGCCTGGACCTCCTCCGCCGTGATGTCCAGGACACGCTTGACGGCGGACAGGGCGAGCTGCGGGTCGCCGAACAGGACGGCGTACCGGCACAGTTCGTCGGCGCGGCCCGCGACCGTACCGAGCCGGTCCAGCCACTCGCGCTCCAACTGGGCCTGCGCGCGCTCCATCTCCTCGGGCGTGGGGCCCTCGGCGGCGAAGCGGGCCAGCTCCTCGTCGACGGCGCGCTCGATGTCGGGCACCTCGACGCCGGCCGACGTCTTCACGTCGAGCCAGCCGAGCGAGGGGGCGCCGGCGAGGCGCAGCAGTCCGAAGCCGGCGGCGACGGCCGTCCGGTCGCGGCGGACGAGGCGGTTGTGCAGCCGGGAGGACTCGCCACCGCCGAGGACGGTGAGGGCCAGGTCGGCGGCGTCGGACTCGCGGGTGCCGTCTTGTGGGAGCCGGTAGGCGGCCATCAGCGCGCGGGCCGGGACCTCTTCGCGGATCTCCTCGCGGATCTCCTCGCCGATGATGTCGGGGAGCGTACCGTCACGCGGCGGCTGCTTGCCGTCGTGGTGCGGGATGGAGCCGAAGTACTTCTCGATCCAGGCGAGCGTCTGCACCGGGTCGATGTCGCCGACGACGGAGAGCACCGCGTTGTTGGGCGCGTAGTACGTACGGAAGAAGGCGCGCGCGTCTTCGAGGGTCGCGGCGTCCAGATCGGCCATCGAGCCGATCGGCGTGTGGTGGTACGGGTGGCCCTCCGGGTAGGAGAGGGCGGTCAGCTTCTCGAACGCGGTGCCGTACGGAACGTTGTCGTACCGCTGGCGGCGCTCGTTCTTGACGACGTCGCGCTGGTTCTCCATGGACTCCTCGTCGAGCGCGGAGAGCAGCGAGCCCATCCGGTCGGCTTCCAGCCACAGAGCCAGCTCCACCTGGTGGGCGGGCATCGTCTCGAAGTAATTGGTGCGCTCGAAGCTGGTCGTGCCGTTGAGCGAACCGCCCGCACCCTGCACCAGCTCGAAGTGACCATTGCCCTTGACCTGCGCCGAGCCCTGGAACATCAGGTGCTCGAAGAGGTGAGCAAGACCGGTACGCCCCTTGACTTCGTGGCGCGAACCCACGTCGTACCAGAGGCAGACCGCGGCGACCGGGGTCAGGTGGTCCTCGGAGAGCACCACGCGCAGGCCATTGGCCAGCCGGTGCTCGGTCGCTGTCAGGCCGCCGGAACCGGCCTGCGCTGTGGCCGTGTGACCCATGGGCATGTACGTCCCTTCGATCGCGATATGAAGAAGTCCTGCCACTGTATGCAAGCGCAACTACACCTGGCGAAGTTCCCGGCCGGTGTACGCCCTCAGGGAACGCCCGAGCAGTCGCCGCCCTGGCTCCGAGTAGGCGCTACGGACGGGTCGAGGTCGGCGTTGTCAGTGGGCCGGTCCACAATGGTCGGCATCAGACCCAAGAACTCAGCCCGACAGAACCGCGAAGGAGCCGCAGCCGCGATGGCCCGCCGCAGCACGAAGACCCCGCCGCCGGACGATGCGTTCGAGGAGAAGATCCTCGATGTCGACGTCGTCGACGAAATGCAGGGCTCCTTCCTTGAGTACGCGTACTCGGTGATCTACTCGCGAGCGCTGCCCGACGCCCGCGACGGCATGAAGCCGGTGCACCGACGCATCGTCTACCAGATGAACGAGATGGGGCTGCGGCCCGACCGCGGCTATGTGAAGTGCGCCCGTGTCGTGGGCGAGGTGATGGGCAAGCTGCACCCGCACGGCGACGCGTCGATCTACGACGCGCTCGTGCGGATGGCTCAGCCCTTCTCGATGCGCCTGCCGCTGGTCGACGGGCACGGCAACTTCGGCTCGCTGGGCAACGACGACCCGCCGGCCGCCATGCGGTACACCGAGTGCCGGATGGCCGACGCCACGTCGCTGATGACCGAGTCGATCGACGAGGACACGGTCGACTTCAACCCGAACTACGACGGGCAGGAGCGGGAGCCGGTCGCGCTTCCCGCGGCGTATCCGAACCTGCTGGTCAACGGCGCGTCCGGGATCGCCGTGGGCATGGCGACGAACATGCCGCCGCACAACCTGGGCGAGGTCGTCGCCGCCGCCCGCCACCTGATCAAGCACCCCGGCGCGGATCTTGAGACGCTGATGCGTTTCGTGCCGGGTCCCGACCTGCCGACCGGCGGCCGCATCGTCGGCCTGGGCGGGATCAAGGACGCGTACGAGAACGGCCGCGGCACCTTCAAGATCCGCTCGACGGCCACCGTGGAGAACGTGACGGCGCGCCGCAAGGGCCTGGTCGTCACCGAACTGCCCTTCACCGTCGGCCCGGAGAAGGTGATCGCCAAGATCAAGGACCTGGTCTCGTCGAAGAAGCTCCAGGGCATCGCGGACGTCAAGGACCTCACCGACCGCATGCACGGCCTGCGTCTGGTCATCGAGATCAAGAACGGCTTCGTCCCCGAGGCCGTCCTGGAGCAGCTCTACAAGCTGACGCCGATGGAGGAGACCTTCGGCATCAACAACGTGGCGCTGGTGGACGGTCAGCCGCTGACGCTTGGCCTCAAGGAGCTGCTGGAGGTCTATCTCGATCACCGCTTCGAGGTCGTACGCCGCCGCAGCGAGTTCCGCCGCACCAAGCGGCGCGACCGGCTGCACCTGGTGCTCGGCCTGCTCGTCGCGCTGCTCGACATCGACGAGGTCATTCGCCTCATCCGCTCCAGCGACAACTCGGCGCAGGCCAAGGAGCGGCTGATCGAGCACTTCTCGCTGAGCGAGATCCAGACGCAGTACATCCTGGACACGCCGCTGCGCCGGCTCACCAAGTTCGACAAGATCGAGCTGGAGGCCGAGCGGGACCGGCTCACCGGCGAGATCGACGAGCTGACCAGGATCCTGGAGTCGGACACCGAGCTGCGCAAGCTGGTCTCGACCGAACTTGCGGCGGTCGCGAAGAAGTTCGGCACCGACCGGCGCACCGTGCTGCTGGAGTCGGGAAGTTCGCCGGTCGCCGCGGTGCCGCTGGAGGTCGCGGACGACCCGTGCCGGGTCCTGCTGTCCTCGACCGGCCTGCTGGCTCGTACGGCCAATGGCGAGCCCCTCTCCCTGGACGACGCCCGCCGCACCAAGCACGACGTGATCGTCTCGGCCGTGCCGGCCACGGCGCGTGGCGACGTGGGCGCGGTGACGTCGTCCGGCCGCCTGCTGCGCCTCGCGGTCATCGACCTGCCCCAGCTCCCCGACACGGCCTCCGCGCCCAACCTCTCGGGCGGGGCTCCGGTCACGGAGTTCCTCACCCTGGAGCCGGACGAGACACTGGTCTGCCTCACTACCCTCGACGAGGCCTCACCGGGGCTCGCGCTCGGAACCGAGCAGGGCGTGGTCAAGCGGGTGGTCCCGGATTATCCGTCCAACAAGGACGAACTGGAGGTCATCACCCTCAAGGACGGTGACCGGGTCGTCGGCGGGGCGGAGTTGCGCACCGGCGAGGAGGACCTGGTCTTCATCACGGACGACGCCCAGTTGCTGCGCTACCCGGCAGGGCAGGTCAGGCCGCAGGGCCGGGCCGCGGGCGGTATGGCGGGCATCAAGCTCGCCGAGGGCGCCAAGGTGATCTCCTTCACCGCGGTGGACCCGGCGGCGGACGCCGTGGTCTTCACGGTGGCCGGCACGGCCGGCACGCTGCTCGGCGACACGGAGACGTCGGCGAAGCTGACGCCGTTCGACCAGTACCCGCGCAAGGGCCGGGCCACTGGCGGCGTGCGCTGCCAGCGGTTCCTCAAGGGCGAGGACATCCTGCTCCTGGCCTGGGCGGGCACGGCCCCGGCCCGCGCGGCAGCCGAGAACGGCGCCCCGGTGGAACTGCCGGAGCAGGACCCCCGCCGCGACGGCTCAGGCACCCCACTGACAACCCCGGTCGCGGCCCTGGCCGGCCCGGTCTAACAAGCCGCCACCAGCCTCAACCGCCGGGCGGGCCGACTCCCTCAGCCCGCCCGGCGCCAAAGCCCCGCCTGCTCGCCCGACCACACCCGACAACCGAGCACACGCCACCCACACCCAGCCCCCGGCGGCCAAGGCACCCCTGCTCCGTTCCAGTCCGTCCGACGACGCGCTTGCCCACGCCCGGCCCCCAGCGGCCAAGGCCCCCTGCTCCGTCCCAGCCCGACCGGCGACGCGCCTGCCCACGCCCGGCCCCCAAAGCCCCGCCCGCCTGCCCGAGCACATCCGACAACCGAGCACACGCCTACCCACACCCAGCCCCCAGCGGCCGAGGCCCCCCTGCTCCGTCCCAGCCCGACCGGCGACGCGCTTGCCCACGCCCGGCCCCCAGCCCACGCGGCAGCCAAGGCACCCCTGCTCCGTCTCAGCCCGTCCGGCGATTGAGGACTTCGGGAAGGGGCGGGGTGGGGAAGAAAAGACCTCCGCTCTCAGCTGTCGCCCTGCACGTACCGCAGCACGCCCCACATGCTGTGCTCATCGGCAGCGGCAGCGGCACTCCGCGCCCCCTCCGCCCGGCAGTCCGCGAGTTCCTTGCCGAGCGCTTCGACGTCCGTCCCGGACCCGATGAGCACAAGCTGCGTGATCCTCGGCTCGTCGCGCCCCCAGGCCTCTGGGTAGAAGCGCAGGAACCGGCCAACCGCATGCACCCCGTACCGGTTGCGCGAGTCGGCCGTACCGAAGTCGACGTACCCCTTGATCCGGTAGAGCCCCTCCGGCCGAGTGTCGAGGAAGTCCATGAGCCGCCGCGGATTCATCGGCACGTCGGAGCTGAAGGAGACGCTCTCGTACGCCGCGTGCAGATGATCGCCGTGGCAGTCGTGCGCTTCGTCCTCGCTCCTCAGGTCGTCGAACGACAGCTGCCGCACCTTCTCCTCGCCGTCCGGCCGCACCGCCGGGTCGAAGAGCAGCTCCGGATCGATCCGCCCGTACGACGCACGGACCACGGCCGTACCGCCGCTCAGCTCCCCCACCGTGTCCAGGACGCGCCCGAGCTGCTCCGCCCCCACCCGGTCCGTCTTGTTCAGCACGACGAGGTCGGCGACGGCGAGATGCCGGTCCAGCTCGGGATGACGCTCCCGCGTCGCCTCGAACTCGACGGCGTCGACGACCTCGGCCAGCCCCCCGTACACAATCCGCTCATTCTCGCTGGCCAGGATCATCCGGACCAGCTCCTGCGGCTCCGCGAGCCCGCTCGCCTCGATGACGATCACGTCGAGACGCGCGGCGGGCCGGGTCAGCTTCTCCAGGTACTCGTCGAGCTCGCTCACGTCGACGGCGCAGCACAGGCACCCGTTGCCCAGCGAAACGGTGGAGTCCCCGAGCTGCCCGGCCACGGCCATGGCATCGATCTCGATGGCCCCGAAGTCGTTGACGATCGCACCGATCCTGGTGCCCCGGCTCTGCGCGAGCAGGTGGTTGAGCAAGGTCGTCTTGCCGGAACCCAGGAAGCCCGCGAGGACGATGACCGGGATCTGCTTCTTGCTCACCAGGGGGCCTTTCTCATAGCGTCGGAAGGGGGCCGCCCCAGGATATTGGCGCTCCGGACGCGCTCCGGACGCCCACGGAATTTCGGAAAGGTGTGCCCGCCGCTTACCGTTCGTAGACATGAGCGCCGCACCGACCTCCTCCCGCAGACGGCTCCGTCTGGGCTGGCCCCAGCGCGTCTTCTCGCAGGTCCTCCTGATGCAGCTGGCCATCGCCACCGGCGTCACGGTGCTCGCCACCGGCCTCTTCCTCGCCCCGCTCAGCGCCCAGCTGGACGACGAGGCGATGCGGCGCGCGCTCGCGATCGCGCAGACCACCGCCGCCCAGCCGCAGCTCGCCGCCGCGGTGACCGGATCCCGGCCCGCCGCCGAAGGGCCCGTACAGGCCGAGGCGGACCGCATCAGGCGCTCCACCGGCGCCGAGTACGTCGTGATCATGAACGAGCGCGGCGTCCGCTGGTCCCACACCGACCCCCGCCAGATCGGCAAGGTCGTCTCCACCGACCCCAGCGAGGCGCTCGCGGGCCGCGAGGTCATGGAGATCGACGAGGGTACGCTCGGCCGCTCCGCCCGCGGCAAGGTCCCGCTGCGCGACGCCGGCGGCGAGATCGTCGGCGCGGTGTCGGTCGGCATCGAGTACGACAGCGTCCGCGCCCGGCTGCTGGCCGCGATCCCCGGGCTGCTGGCGTACGCGGGCGGCGCCCTCGCCGTCGGCGCGGTGGCGGCGTATCTCATCTCCCGAAGACTTCAGCGGCAGACCCATGACCTGGCGTTCTCCGACATCTCCGCGCTGCTGGCCGAGCGCGAGGCGATGCTGCACGGGATCCGGGAAGGCGTCGTCGCCCTCGATGCCGCCGGCCGCATCCGGCTGATGAACGACGAGGCCCAGCGGCTGCTCGGCCTCGGTCCGCAGGCCACGGGGCAGCCGCTCGACGACGTGCTGGGGGAAGGACGTACGGCGGATGTGCTCGCGGGCCGGGTGACCGGCGACGACCTGCTGACCGTGCGCGGGCAGCGCGTGCTCGTCACCAACCGGATGCCGACGGACGACGGCGGCGCCGTGGCGACCCTGCGCGACCGTACCGAGCTGGAGCGGCTCGGCCGCGAGCTGGACTCCACGCGCGGTCTGATCGACGCCCTGCGCGCCCAGGACCACGAGCACGCCAACCGGATGCATACGCTCCTGGGGCTGCTGGAGCTGGGCATGCATGAGGAAGCGGTGGAGTTCGTGACGGAGGTCGCGGGGGTGCACCGGGCCACCGCCGAGCAGATCACTGAGAAGATCCACGACCCGATGCTGGCGGCGCTGCTGGTCGGGAAGGCCACGGTCGCCGCCGAGCGCGGGGTCGCGCTCCGGCTCTCCGACGCGACGCTGCTGCCCGACCGGCTGGTGGACCCGCGCGGCCTGGTCACCGTCGTGGGCAATCTGGTGGACAACGCGCTGGACGCCTCGGCCGGGTCCCCGGACGCGGTGATCGAGGTGGAGCTGCGGGCGCGCGGGCGTACGGCCGTGCTGCGGGTGACCGACAGCGGAGCCGGTGTCCCGGCCGAGCAGCGCGAGCTGATCTTCACGGAGGGGTGGTCGACCAAGGAGCTCCCGGCCCACGGGAAGCGCGGCCTGGGCCTCGCGATGGTGCGCAGGCTCGCGGAGCGGCAGGGCGGCAGCGCCCGGGTCGGCGAGGGGGAGCGGGGCGGAGCCGAATTCACCGTCGTACTGCCGGAGGCCCTGACGGAGCCCCGGCCGGGCGACGAGGAACTGACCACCACGGCGGCGGCGCTGGACACGGCGGGAGAGACGCGATGATCGACGTACTGGTGGTGGACGACGACGTCCGCGTCGCGGAAATCAACGCGGCGTACGTGACCAAGGTCGCCGGCTTCCGCGTCGCCGGCCTGGCCCACTCCGCCGCCGACGCGCTGGCGCAGCTCCGGGCGGCCCACGTCGACCTGGTGCTCCTGGACCACTATCTGCCGGACCGCAACGGACTCGCGCTCGTCCAGGAGCTGCGCGCCCTCGGTCTCCAGACCGACGTGATCATGGTGACGGCGGCGCGCGACATCGGGACCGTCCAGGCGGCGATGCGCCAGGGAGCCCTCCAGTACCTGGTGAAGCCCTTCAACTTCGCCGGGCTGCGCACAAAGCTCGAGGCGTACGCCGCGCTGCGCCGGACCCTCGACGGCGGCGGCGAGGCGGAACAGGCGGAGGTGGACCGCATCTTCGGAGCGCTCTCCGTGACGGGCTCCGCCGACCTCCCCAAAGGACACTCGCCCACCACAGCAGCCATGGTCCGCCAGGTGCTGCTGGCCGCCGGAGGACCGCTGTCCGCCCAGGAGATCGCGGAGCGGGCGGGCATGAGCCGGCAGACCGCGCAGCGTTATCTGAAGCTGCTGGAACGGTCGGGGCGGGTACGGCTCAGCCTCAAGTACGGCGAGACGGGCCGCCCGGAGCACCGGTACGCCTGGACGGCAAGCGGCCGCTGAGCGCGTGCGGCCCCGCTTCCGGCGGACCGCCGACACCCGGCACCGGGTTGCACCGGCCCGCCCGCGAGCCGCGCCACGCCGCGCCCGCGCCGGAGGCGCTGGACGTCACCGCAGCCCGGCCGCGTCGGCCTGGGGACCGCCGGGCGCCCCGGAGCAACCGCCGTGGTCACACCCGGGCCCGTCAGACCGCGCCCGCGCCCGTGAGCGAACGCACCTCTGTCTCGGCGTGTTTGGCCTCGTCCGGCGGTTCGGGTGACAGCACCGTCCCGGCCCAGCCCGCGAGGAAGCCCAGCGGGATCGAGACCAGGCCCGGGTTCTGCAGCGGGAAGAGCTGGAAGTCGACGCCGGGGAACAGCGCTTCGGGGCTGCCGGAGACGACCGGCGAGAGCAGCACGAGCAGCACGGCCGGGATCAGGCCGCCGTACACCGACCAGACCGCGCCGCGCGTGGTGAAGTTCCGCCAGAACAGCGAGTAGAGCAGCGCCGGCAGATTGGCGGACGCGGCGACCGCGAACGCCAGGCCGACGAGGAAGGCGACGTTCAGGTCGCGGGCGAGCAGGCCCAGCGCGATGGCCACCGCTCCGATGCCCGCCGCCGCGACACGGGCGACCGCGACCTCGCTGTGCTGCTTGGCGCGGCGCCGCTTGAGCGAGGCGTACAGATCGTGGGCCACGGAGGCGGAGGAGGCCAGCGTGATGCCGGCCACGACCGCGAGGATGGTGGCGAAGGCGATGGCCGCGACGACGGCGAAGAGAACCGTTCCTCCTGTGGAACCCGCGCCGCCGCCCAGGTCGAGCGCGAGCAGCGGAACCGCCGTGTTCCCCGCCGGGTTGGACGCCCGCACCTCGTCGGATCCGACCACCGCCGCCGCACCGAAGCCGAGCACGATCGTCATGAGGTAGAAGCTGCCGATGAGGCCTACGGCCCAGACGACCGAGCGGCGCGCGGCGCGCGCGGTCGGCACGGTGTAGAAGCGGGACAGGATGTGCGGCAGACCGGCCGTGCCGAGGACGAGCGCGAGACCGAGGCTGATGAAGTCGAAGCGGGCCGTCCAGTCCCCGCCGTACCGGAGACCGGGCGACAGGAAGTCCCTGCCGTGGCCGCTGCGCTCCGCCGCGGAGAGCAGCAGCTGGTTGAAGTCGCCGTGGAAACGCACCAGGACGAGCACGGTGAGCGCGACCGTACCGGCCATCAGCAGCACTGCCTTGACGATCTGAATCCAGGTAGTGGCCCGCATCCCTCCCAGCGACACATAGATCACCATCAGCGCACCCACGCCGATGACCGTCCAGGAGCGCGCGGCCTCGCTGCTCCCGCCCAGCAGCAGCGCGACCAGGCTGCCCGCCCCCACCATCTGCGCCACCAGATAGAGAACGGACACGGTGACCGAAGAAGTTCCCACCGCGATACGGACAGGTCGCTCTCTCATCCGCGCGGCGACGACATCCGCGAGCGTGAACCGGCCGCAGTTGCGGACGAGTTCGGCGACGAGCAGCAGGACGACGAGCCACGCGACGAGGAAGCCGACGGAGTAGAGCATGCCGTCGTAGCCGAAGAGCGCGATCAGCCCCGAGATGCCGAGGAAGGACGCGGCGGACATGTAGTCGCCCGCGATGGCGAAACCGTTCTCCATGGGCGAGAACAGCCGTCCCCCCGCGTAGAACTCCTCCGCGGAGCCGCGCCGGTTGCGGCTCACCCAGGTCGTGATGGCCAGGGTCGCCGCGACGAACGCGCAGAACAGCACCAGCGCGAGCGTCTGGTGCTGCGTGGTCAGCGTTTGCATCGCCTGGCCGCTCATCGCTTGATCCCCCGGGTCAGTTCCTGCGTGTCCCAGCGGAGATCGAGCGCCGCGCGGTCCCTGCGCAGCCGCGCGTGTCGTGCGTACGCCCAGGTCAGCAGGAAGGTGGTGAGGAACTGGCCGAGTCCGGCGACCATCGCGACGTTCACCGCGCCCACGACGGGGCGGGCCATCAGGTCGTGCGCGGTGGTCGCCGCGACGACGTAGACGACGTACCAGGTGAAGAAGGCGAGGGTCGCGGGAACGACGAACCGCCGGTAGCGGCTGCGCACTTCCCGGAAGGCGGCGCTGCGCTGCACCTCCAGATAGATCTCGGCCGCACTCGGACCGGACCCGGGGCCCGCGGGCGAGGGCGGCGTGACCGGCGCGGGGGCGCCCGTACCGTCCAGTTCGCCCCAGCCGGAGGCGAGGGCGTCGTACCAGGGATCGTCGAACCGCACCGCTGCGGCGGCCTCGCGCCCTTCGTGCTTCTCCACCCGACAACTCTCCTTGTCCGCGAACGAATTGTCCGCGTGCCCAAGGATGGACAGAGTGGGAAGATCCGGGACTCTTCAATCCCTTCACTTCACCCCATCAGGTGACGGATGTACCAGGTGGCTGTGCGAGCCCGTGCCGGTAGGCGTATCGCACCGCCTGCGCCCGGTCGCGCACGCCCGCCTTGGCGAAGAGGTTGTTGATGTGGGTCTTCACGGTGGCCGCGGCGATGTGCAGCGTGCGGGCGATCTCGGCGTTGGAGAGGCCCTCCGCCACGAGCGACAGCACCTCGGCCTCGCGCCGGGTGAGCCCGTCGGGCAGCTCGGCCGGCGCACTCGCGACGGGGGCGGTGACCTGCTCCAGGAGGCGCAGTTGGACCGCGGGCGCGAGCCCCGCCCGGCCCGACATCACATCGGCGACGGCACGCGCGATCTCCTCACCGCCCGCGTCCTTGGTGAGATAACCGCGCGCCCCGGCCCGCAGCGCCGCGAAGAGCGAGTCGTCGTCCGCGTACGTCGTGAGCACCACCACCTGGGTGGCGGGATGGGCGGAGCGGATACGCCGAGTCGCCTCCACACCGTCGCAGCGCGGCATCCGCAGGTCCATCAGGACGACGTCGGGCGCGTGCGCGGCGACGAGTGCGACCGCTTCTTCGCCGTCCTTCGCCGCGCCGACCACCTCGATGCCGGGCAAGAGGCCGAGGATCAGCACGATGCCCTCGCGCACCATCGCCTGGTCGTCGGCCACGACGACTCTCGCGGTCATGCCGGCACCCGCAACAGCACGGCGTAGCCCTTGCCGTCCGGACCGGCCTCCAGGCTGCCGCCGAGCAGTTCGGCCCGTTCCCGCATGCCCAGCAGACCGTAGCCGCAGCCAGAGGCCGTGAGTTCGCCGGCGTGGCCTGTGGCGCCGGTCGCGCCCGAGTCCCGTACGTCCAAAGCCACTTCCCCCTCCCCGTACACGAGCAGGATACGAACCGTCGCCCCCGGCGCGTGCTTGCGTACGTTCGTCAACGCCTCCTGCGCCACCCGCCGCACTGTCTGCGACGCCTCGGCGGACAACGGCCTGCGCTCCCCCGACACTTCGAGCGTCACGCCCCCTGAAGGCACCACCAGTTCACGCAGGAAGGGCTCAAGGCCCGCCACCTCACCGCGCAGCGCGGAGAGCGCCTGGCGGGTCTCCGCGAGCCCCTCACGTGCCATGCCGCGCGCCGCCACGACCCGCTCCAGGATCTGCGCCCGGTCCGCGCCCTGCTCGATCTGGATGCGCGCGGCCTCCAGGTGCACCATCTGCGCGGAGAGACTGTGGGCCAGAACGTCGTGGATCTCGCGCGCGATGCGGGCGCGCTCGGCCAGGGCGGCGGACTCGGCCTCGGCTGTACGGGCGGCCCGCTCCTGCGCCAGCAGGCGGAACCCGGCGCCGCGGGCCTGTGCGTCCAGGCGCAGCGCGTAGCCGATGATCACGATCCCGACCCCCAGGAAGGCCGGCTCCGCGCCCCCGTCGTCGTTGACCGCGTGCGCCGCCAGGACGGCCGTGGACACGGGCAGGGCGGCGGCGAGCGGCAGCCGCGCCATGGCCTGTACGGCGCACATGATCCACAGGATGGAGGCCGGGCTCCGCGCCCCGGCGGCGTACGAGCCGGCCCCGACCAGGGCCACCACGCCGAGCGCCCCCACCGCCGGCAGCAGCCGGTTGAGCCGCGTGAGCCGCTCGTAAGCGTGGGCGGCGACGGCACACAGCCCGACCCCGGCCACCGGGACCACGACGGCGGCGCCCCGGAAGACCCCCGCGCCGTACGCCGTCCAGAGGACCCAGGTGGTCATCGACGACCAGACGATGCCGTCGATGACCATCCGTACCCGCGGCACACCGAGCCGCGACAGGGCCTCCGCGGAAGGCCACGCGCTCCAGCCGCCGTTCCCCTGCGATGTCATGGAACGAGGCTACGGACCGGGCTCCCGCAGGGGATCGGCTCGTGGGTGGAGCTGTGCGCTCCACCCACGGGTGGAGCGCTCGATCCGTGGGGACTCAGGCGTCGATGCGCGAGCGGTCCAGGGTGGCCGCCGAGCTGGTGATGAACTCCTTGCGGGGCGCGACCTCGTTGCCCATCAGCAGGTCGAAGACCTGCTCGGAGGACTCCAGGTCACCGATGTTGATCCGGCGCAGCGTGCGGTGGCGCGGGTCCATCGTGGTTTCCGCCAGCTGGTCCGCGTCCATCTCGCCGAGGCCCTTGTAGCGCTGGATGGAGTCCTTGTAGCGCACGTTCTTGCGCTGGTACTCCAGCAGCTTCTGCCGCAGCTCGCTGTCCGAGTACGTGTAGACGTACTTGTCCTGGCCCTTCTTGGGCTGGATGAGCTCGATCCGGTGCAGCGGCGGTACGGCGGCGAAGACGCGTCCCGCCTCGACCATCGGCCGCATGTAGCGCTGGAAGAGCGTCAGCAGCAGGCAGCGGATGTGCGCGCCGTCGACATCGGCGTCGACGAGCAGCACGATCTTGCCGTAGCGAGCGGCGTCGATGTCGAAGGTCCGCCCGGACCCCGCTCCTATGACCTGGATGATGGCGCCGCACTCGGCGTTCTTGAGCATGTCCGAGACGGACGACTTCTGGACGTTGAGGATCTTCCCTCGGATGGGCAGGAGCGCCTGGAATTCGGAGTTCCGGGCGAGCTTGGCCGTACCGAGCGCCGAGTCTCCCTCGACGATGAAGAGCTCGCTGCGCTCCACGTCGTCGCTGCGGCAGTCGGCGAGCTTCGCCGGCAGCGAGGAGGACTCCAGCGCGGTCTTGCGGCGCTGCGCCTCCTTGTGCTGGCGGGCCGCGATGCGCGTCCGCGCGGCGGCGACGACCTTCTCCATGATGGAGCGCGCCTGCTGCTTGGCGTCGCGCTTGGGGGAGGTCAGGAAGGCCTTGAGCTCCTTGGCGAGGACATTGCCGACGATCCGCGCGGCCGCCGACGTACCGAGGATCTCCTTCGTCTGGCCCTCGAACTGCGGCTCCGCCAGTCGCACCGTGACGACCGCGGTGAGGCCCTCCATGGCGTCGTCTTTGACGACGTCGTCCTCGGCGACGCGCAGCAGCTTGGCCGAGCGCAGTGCCTCGTTGACGGTCTTGGTGAGGGCGCGCTCGAAGCCGGAGATGTGGGTGCCGCCCTTGGGGGTGGCGATGATGTTGACGAAGGACCGGACGGTGGTGTCGTACCCCGTCCCCCAGCGCAGCGCGATGTCGACGCCCAGCTCACGGGTGACCTCGGTGGCGGTCATGTGGCCGCGGTCGTCGAGGACCGGCACGGTCTCCTTGAAGGTGCCCTGTCCGGTCAGCCGCAGGACGTCGCAGATGGCCTTGTCCTGCGCGAGGTACTCACAGAACTCGCTGATGCCGCCGTCGAAGCGGAAGACCTCCTCGGTCTTGCCCTCGCCCTCTATGGCGCGCTCGTCGCGTACGACGATGGTGAGGCCGGGCACGAGGAAGGCCGTCTGGCGGGCGCGCTGGTACAGCGTCTCCAGGTTGAGCTTGGCGTCCTTGAGGAAGATCTGGTGGTCGGCCCAGTAGCGCACGCGCGTGCCGGTGCGCGTCTTGGGGACCCGCTTGCCCTTGCGCAGCCCGTTCGCCGGGTCGAAGGGGGAGTCGGGGCCGGACTCGATGAACATGCCGGGGACGCCGCGCCGGAAGCTGATGGCGTGCGTGGCGCTGTTGCGGTCGACCTCGACATCCAGGCGGGCGGAGAGAGCGTTGACGACGGAGGCGCCGACGCCGTGCAGACCGCCGGAGGCCGCATAGGAGCCGCCGCCGAACTTGCCGCCGGCGTGCAGCTTGGTCATCACGACCTCGACACCGGACAGGCCCGTCTTGGGCTCGACGTCCACCGGGATGCCGCGGCCGTTGTCCTGGACCTCGACCGAGCCGTCCTCGTGGAGGATGACCTCGATGTGGTCGCAGTAGCCGCCGAGAGCTTCGTCGACGGAGTTGTCGATGATCTCCCACAGGCAGTGCATGAGGCCACGGCTGTCGGTGGACCCGATGTACATGCCAGGGCGCTTGCGGACTGCCTCCAGCCCCTCGAGTACGAGGAGGTGCCGCGCGGTGTAGTTGGAGCCGTCACGGTCTGCACCGGTCAGAAGCGCAGTGGACGGCACGGACGTCTCGGCGGTCACGCGGTTCGCTCCTCGCTGAATTTCAAATGTGTCCCGATGGGGTACGGGCCCGGCGTGGGTCGCCGGTCAGAGGGTACCGAGGCCTGGTAGAGCCGATGTAACGCCACCCTCAGGAAAACTCATGCTAGTCCAGAGTCGTATGCACGTTCGATCCCTCGATGGGGTGACGTGGACATCACGTTCCCTTCTAGGCATGAACCATTTAGGCTCCGGGCACGTCCTCCTGAACAACCGGCAAGCCAGCCGGGAGGGCAAATACCCAATAATCGACGCGAAACCGTAGAGCGACGCAATACGGCTCCTTCGCCGCTAACCGGCAGCAGACAGCCACCTCGGAAGATTTTTCAAGGAAAAGCCACGAGCGGGAACGTTTTCGGCCTGGTTGGATGTTGACCCTGGTACGACAGCTCGTCGAGCTAGAGAAGAGGCGACGTGACTACTGTTCTGACCCCCGCGA
The DNA here is from genome assembly GCF_040611155.1 of Streptomyces sp. NPDC002994. Classification (NCBI taxonomy): domain Bacteria; kingdom Bacillati; phylum Actinomycetota; class Actinomycetes; order Kitasatosporales; family Streptomycetaceae; genus Streptomyces; species Streptomyces sp. NPDC002994. The sequence goes on along the minus strand of NZ_JBEXNQ010000026.1, from coordinate 95,121 downwards.
GCCCCCTGACGGCCGCTGACCGATGCGACCGCTGCGGCGCCCAGGCCTACCTGCGCGTTGTCCTGGCCAGCGGCGGCGAACTGCTCTTTTGCGCCCACCACGGACGTAAGTTCGAGCCGGAACTCAAGAAGATCGCCGCTGAAATACAGGACGAGACCGACCGGCTGACCCCCGTGCCGCCGTCCCCGGAAACCGAGGATCGCTGAGACTGCTGATACCTCGCGACTACGACGAGCCACCGGCCGGTTACTGAACCGGTTGACGGGCGGCCTCCCCCGGCTGGGTCGGGGAAGGCCGCCCGTTCTCGTACGCTGCAAGCGTAATCAGCTTCTTTCGGCCCACGTTTCAGGGGCTGCCGAGAGGCGTGCGTAAACGCCGGGGCTCTCCGCCTGACCGCAGCCGCTCCCCCAGGAGACGAGCCCGATCAGCCGGCCGTCGGCCACCAGCGGCCCGCCGCTGTCCCCCTGGCAGGCGTCGCGGCCCCCGTTCTCGTCCCCCGCGCACAGCATGGTGGCGGCGCTGTACGTTCCGTCGGCGTGCCCGGGGTAGGCCTTCTCGCAGGCACTGTCGGACAGCACCTTCACCGGCGCGGCCCGCAGCTCGTCCGCGTACGCCCCGCCACCCGTCGTATCGCCCCAGCCGTAGACGACCGCGGCCGTGCCCGCCTCGTACGCGGCGTGCCCCGGCCCCGCCGCCTTGATGGCGTGGTCCGCGGGAAGCGGGCTCGCCAGCGTGAGCAGCGCGAAGTCCCCCGCGTTCGTCCCGGGGTCGTACCCCGGATTGAGCAGGACGCCGCTCACCGCGACCTCCCGGCCACCCGACCCCTTCAGCTCGCTGCGGCCCGCGATGACCCCCAGATCGCGCACCTGCCCCAGAGGCACACCGAGCACCTCCTTGGTCACGCAGTGCGCCGCCGTCAGCACCCTGTCCGGCGCCACCTGCACTCCCCCGCAGAATTGCCCCGCCCGCGTACCCCCGAACCGGTCACGGCTGGAGAGGGCCACCACCCAGGGCGCCTGCGCGATCTCCACCGGCTTGCCCCCGATCACCACACCGTCCGGGATGGTGGTACCGCCCGAGGCCTGTGGCGCCGCAAGGGCCACGGCCGTCAGGGCCAGCGCCCCTGTCAGTGATCCGGCAAAAGAGCGACGCATACGGCCTCCTGGCTCGGTCCTGCGATGGCACCCCCAGCGTCGGCCGGACACCTGCGCGCCGCACCCGCGAAAAACCACCGGGCCCGGAGTCTCACGTACGAGACTCCGGGCCCGGCGGTGAAGGAACGTACGACCTAGTCGAGGTAGTCCCGCAGGACCTGCGAGCGCGACGGGTGGCGCAGCTTCGACATCGTCTTCGACTCGATCTGGCGGATGCGCTCACGCGTCACGCCGTAGACCTTGCCGATCTCGTCCAGCGTCTTCGGCTGGCCGTCGGTGAGACCGAATCGCATGGACACGACACCGGCCTCGCGCTCGGACAGGGTGTCGAGCACCGAGTGCAGCTGCTCCTGGAGGAGCGTGAAGGAGACCGCGTCGGCCGGGACGACCGCCTCGGAGTCCTCGATGAGGTCACCGAACTCGCTGTCGCCGTCCTCGCCGAGCGGGGTGTGCAGCGAGATGGGCTCGCGGCCGTACTTCTGGACCTCGATGACCTTCTCGGGGGTCATGTCGAGTTCCTTGGCCAGCTCCTCCGGGGTGGGCTCGCGGCCCAGGTCCTGGAGCATCTGGCGCTGGACGCGGGCCAGCTTGTTGATGACCTCGACCATGTGCACCGGGATGCGGATGGTGCGGGCCTGGTCGGCCATGGCGCGGGTGATCGCCTGCCGGATCCACCAGGTGGCGTACGTCGAGAACTTGTAGCCCTTGGTGTAGTCGAACTTCTCGACCGCGCGGATCAGACCGAGGTTCCCCTCCTGGATGAGGTCCAGGAAGAGCATGCCGCGGCCGGTGTAGCGCTTGGCCAGCGAGACCACCAGGCGGAGGTTGGCCTCCAGCAGGTGGTTCTTGGCACGGCGGCCGTCCTCGGCGATGATCTCCAGTTCGCGCTTGAGCTTCGGCGCCAGCTTGTCGCTGTTGGCCAGCTTGTCCTCGGCGAACAGGCCCGCCTCGATGCGCTTGGCGAGCTCCACCTCCTGCTCGGCGTTGAGGAGGGGAACCTTGCCGATCTGCTTGAGGTAGTCCTTGACGGGGTCGGCGGTGGCGCCGGCGACAGCGACCTGCTGCGCGGGAGCGTCGTCCTCGTCGTCGTCGGAGAGAACGAAGCCCTTGGCCTCCCCGCCCTCCTCCTCTTCGTCGGCGCCCGGCTTGGCCGAGGTCTCCTCGGCGGAGTCCTCGCCGTCGCCGGCCTCGTCCGCATCCTTCTTGGCGGAGGTCTTCTTGGCTGCCGTCTTCTTGGCGGAGGTCTTCTTCGCCGCGGTCTTCTTCGCGGCCGTCTTCTTGGCCGCGGCCTTCTTCACCGGCTCGGGGTCCACGGTCGCCGCGACGTCGTCGTCGGCCAGGGCGGCCACGGAGTCCGATGCCGGAGCGGCGGTGGCCGCGACCGTCCTGGCGGGGGCCGGCCGGTCCGCGTCGGCCGCGACGGCCTTGGTGGCGGTGCGCTTGGCCGGGCTCTTCGCTGCGACGCTCTTGCGGGGGCGCTTGGGCGACTCCGCGGCAGTGACCATCAGCGTCACACCCTCTTCCTCGAGGATCTGGTTGAGGCTGCGCAGAACGTTCTTCCACTGGGCCGCCGGAATCTGGTCGGCCAAGAATGCCTGGCGTACGTCATCGCCCGCGATCTGCCCATCAGCCTTTCCCCGCTCGATAAGCGCCATCACAGACTCGGACTCGGCGATCTCCGGCGGGAGCGTACGGGATGTGCTGGCCGACACGAACAACCTCTCGGAACGATGGAAACGGCTTCCGGCCTCGCCCTGAGTGGGCCACGACCGACGACATCGGGTGGGGATGAACCGACGGCGCAGGTTGAACCTCGGACTGGTTACAGCGCCACGTTCGGCGGCTGTATTCCCTCTTCGGCTGTCACCTCTTAGGTCATCGCACAGTCCCGCTGAGTGTTACGCCCAATCTGCGTGGCCCGAGTCACACCCCGTACGAAATGAGGAGGAACAGAAGGGACATCGGCTCCTCATCAGCTCACAATCGTGTCGCCGGACCCCATGGGATCCGGCGACACGAGGTTCGTTCGTCAGCGCAGCCGGGCCGCAAGGCGCACACCCTGGCCGTGGTCCGCGGTCAGTGCTCGCGCGGCGCCGGCACCACACGCTCCACTTCCGGGTGAACCGTGAGCAGTTGGCGCATGGCGCTCTCGGCGGCCATGGCGTCCCCCGCGGCGAGCGCGTCGACCGTGCGGGAGTGGTGCACGAGCGCGGCCTCGGTGGGGCGGTCACAGCCGGTGAGAGAGCCGCCGGACACCTGGAGGGCGGCGGAGACGATGCCGGAGAGGTGCTCGAGCATGCGGTTGCCCGCGAGCTGGATGAGCAGCGAGTGGAACTCGGCGTCGGCGCGGGAGTACGTCAGGGAGTCGCCCTGAGTGAGGGCGTGGCCCATGATCTCGACCATGTCGCCGAGCCGCTGCTGGAGGTCCTCGCGCCCGTGACCGGCCGCGAGGCGGGCGGCGAGCGGCTCGATCATCCACCGCAGTTCGCCCAGTTCGCGACGCTGGTCGTCGCGCTGCGGGCCGAAGGCCCGCCATTCGATGATGTCGGGGTCGAGCAGATTCCAGTCACTGACGGGGCGGACCCGCGTGCCGACGTTGGGGCGGGCGCTGACCAGGCCCTTGGCCTCGAGTACGCGCAGCGATTCGCGTACGACGGTACGGGAGACCTCGAAGCGCTGGCCGATCTCCTCGGGAACGAGCGGACGGTCGGCGCCGAGGTCGCCGGAGACGATCATCTGGCCGAGCTGCTGGACGAGTTGGCCGTGCAGCCCGCGGCCCCGGCTGCCCGCAGAGCGGCGGCCCATCCGGCCCAGGTCCGCGTCGGCCCCGTCCCAGGAGGGCACGCCGACGCGATCGGCGCCCGGCGCCTCTGCGTAGGGGTAGCGGTCGAGCTCGCCCGGCCCGGCGAGGCCGGAATCGGCGGGGCGGGCGGCGGTCATCATGGTGTGCGCAAGGGTACTCACGGATCCTTTGTCGGCGTGACTCCCGTGCCCCTTGAGGTCTTTGGTGAAAAGCACACGAAAGGGTGATCGGCGCCCGCCCTGCAATTGACGACTTATCGGAAAGAAACGGGCGTTCTCAGGGGAGTTGTGAGCGGCTGAAGGCCTTCACCGCACGAGCCGGTCACCAAAAGGTCCTGCGGCGAAGGCCAGTGAACAGATACGCACAGAGCAGGGCACACAGCGACAACGCCAGCGCCGCACCGACCGGTTGGGCCGCGACCCTCATCGCGGCCACGAGCCACGGATCGATCTCGTACGGCCATTGCAGCCACGCCACCTCGCGCAGCCTGCCCGGGAGTCCGGCCACCGAGCGTGCGGACGGGCCCACGACCATCCGCTGCGCGACCGGCGCCACCAGGACCGGTACGGCGAGTACCGCGGCCACACCGGCGGCCGTGGCGCGGAAGACCCCGGCGCCCAGCAGCCCGGCCCAGGCGCAGCCCACGGTCAGGCCCGACCAACTGACCGCCATGGAGAGCCATTTGTCCGGGACGCTCGTCAAGTCTTCGCCGTACACGAGCCTCAGGGCCTGGGCGTCGGCCACCGCTACGAGGAAGCCCAGCAGCAGCGCGGCGGCCGCGGAGACGATCAGTTTGGCGAGAAGCAGTCCGACGCGGCGGGGGACCGTGCCGCGGGCGGCCGCGAGGGCGGGGTACCGGAACTCCTCGCCGAAGGCGATCGCTCCGAGCAGTCCGGCGCCGAACGCGGCGGGCGGCAGGGGCAGGATGTCCGGCCAGGCGGCGAGCAGGGCCGGCAGGGGGGTGCTGACGGTGCGGGCCAGCAGTACGGAAATGGTCACGGAGGCGGCCAGGACGGCGGCGGCGATGAGGAGCGTCGTACGCGTACCGAGGAGGCGGTGCAGTTCGTAGCGCAGGGGGCGGAGCGGGCTGCGGGACGGGCGGCGGGGCAGCGACGGCAGGGACACCAGGGGGTCTGTCGGCGCTTTGACGGGCGCCTCGGCGGCAGCGGGCGGCTGTTCCTGCGCGGGACCCGGCCCCGTGTCACCGGTCTCGTCGGCGAGCCGGTGGACCGGGATTCCGTGCCGGAAGGCGGTCTCGCCGATCTGCGCGCAGTCGCTGCCGTAGACGGAGAGACGGGTGCCGCCCTCGGTGACGACCTCGACGGAACGGCGGGCGGCGCGGGCCTCCCGGGTGACCAGGGCGCCGAGCCGGGCGGCGTGCGGTGTCCTGACGGCGACGCGGGGGCGGAGCCTGGTTCTGGCGAACTCGGCGGCGTCCTGGTCCGCGACGAGGCGGCCGCCCTCGATGGTGACGACCCGGTCGGCCGTACGGGCGGCTTCCTTGGCGTCGTCGGTGGTGTAGAGCACAGTGCCGCCCTGGGCGGCGTGGCCGCGCAGCAGCCCGTACAGCCAGCAGTTCTCGCGCGGCGACAGGCCCTTGGCCGGCTCGTCCAGGAGGAGCGTGTGCGGGTCTCCCAACAGGGCGGAGGCTAGGCCGAGTCGGCGGTCCATGCCGAGGGAGAGCATGCTGAGGCGCTCGTCGGCGAGGGCGGCCAGGCCGACGAGGTCGAGCATGTCGTTCGCGCGGGCGGCCGGCACGCCGACGGCGGCGCAGAGCATGCGGAGCTGGCCGCGGGCGGTACGCGCGGGGTGGCCCGGGACGTCTCCGAGGAGCGCCCCGACCTCGCGGGCGGGGTGGGCGATCCGGTACAGGGGGCGGCCGCGGAAGTAGGTGACGCCGCGGCCGGGCGCGAGGTCGAGCATCAGCCTGAGCGCCGTGGTCTTGCCGGATCCGGTGGCACCGAGGAGGGCCGTGACCTGACCGGGCCGGGCCTCGAAGGTGAGGTCGTCGACGGCGGGCGGGAGGTCTCGGCGGGGGGCGCTGGTGAGTCCGATGGCCTGGAGCATCGCTTCTCTCGCGTGAGGGGAGACCGCTCGGCGGCAGGGCGGTACCGCAGCAAGATAACGCGACATATCCGACTTTTTGCGCAACGCAGGGTCTACGGATACAGGTGTCAGACCTCGGGGCGCAGCATGGGCGGATTGAGCAGCGTCGCCCCGCCGGCCCGGAACAACTGCGCGGGCCTGCCGCCCTGCCGGGTCGTGGTCCCGCCCGAGGGGACGAGGAAACCTGGAGTCCCCGTGACCTTGCGGTGGAAGTTGCGGGGGTCGAGCGCGACTCCCCAGACGGCTTCGTACACCCGGCGCAGCTCCCCGACAGTGAACTCCGGGGGGCAGAACGCGGTGGCGAGGGACGAGTATTCAATCTTGGAGCGGGCGCGCTCCACGCCGTCCGCGAGGATCCGCGCATGGTCGAAGGCCAGCGGGGCCGGATTCTCGTCCTCGCGGGCGTAGCCACCCTCCTGGGTGAGCAGGGCCTCCACCGGCGCCCACCGCGCGCTGTGCGCGTCGCCGCCGGCCCGCGGGGCGGGAAGGTCCGGCGCGAGCACCAGATAGGCCACACTCACCACCCGCATACGAGGATCGCGTTTTGGATCTCCGTACGTGGCGAGCTGTTCGAGGTGCGCCCCGTTCCCGATCGAGGGGGTGCCGGGCTCGTGCGCGCACAGCCCGGTTTCCTCGGCGAGTTCGCGAGCCGCCGCCGCACCGAGATCCTCCTCGGCCCGCACAAAGCCGCCCGGCAGCGCCCACCGGCCCTGGTAAGGCTGCTCGCCACGACGTACGACCAGTGCGCAGAGCGCGTGACGGCGCACGGTGAGCACGACCAGATCCACGGTGACGGCGAAGGGAGGAAAGGCCGATGGGTCGTAGGGCGACATGCCGCGATCATAGTCGTCTGCCTGACGATAAACAGTCTTCTCGCCGCGGAAGCCGCCGTCCGCGGCGACCTCTTCGCGCCACTCGTCGACATCCATGACTCAGACCCCCAACTGGAGTGCGCCGGCGGCTTCCTCGATCATGCCGAGGCCGAGCCTGCTGATGCGTACGGAGAAGGGTTCCCCCGCCACGCGCAGTCCGGAGAACTGCACGGCGCCGAGCGGCGCGCTGCGCACGGGGAACAGCGCGACCGTGCCCGCGGGGACGTCCGGGCGGATGCCCGCCAGCGTGGTGAGCAGGTGAATCCCGGCAGCGGCGGCCACCGCCGCGGGCCGGCAGGCGGCCGGATGCGGCACGGGACGACTGTCCGCGGTGCGCTGTTCGCCGGCGTACATCTCCGGCAGCCGGTTGCCGAACGCTCCCGCCGCGTCGAGGACGCCGCGCAGCAGAGCGGTCGCCTCCCGCTCGTACCCGGCCGCCGCGAGTCCCGCGACGGCGACGGCCGTTTCGTGCACGCGCACCGCGCCGCCGCGGTGGCCGAAGGGATTGTGGCCGCTCTCCTTGGCGCCGAGGCTGCGCAGCCCCCAGCCCGAGTCCATCGCGGGACCGCCCAGCAGCCTCGCCACCTGCTCGGTCTGCACCTTGTCGAGCAGGCCCGGCGCCTGCCGTCCAGCGCCCAGCAGACCGGTGTCCAGGAGGTGCGCGGCGGCGCCGGTGAGGTGCGGGACGAGCCGTCCCCCGGCGGTGCTTGCCGCCGCCGGCCGCCCGCCCGCGAGGTCGTCGATCCAAAAGCCCTCCCGGAACGTACGGCGCAGCAGGCCCGCCCATTCGCGCCATCCTTCGGCGCCAGGCCTGCCGCACTCGGCCAGCAGATCCGCGCCGAGCACCGCCGCGCGGTGGGCGTGGGCCTGGGTTTCGCTGCGCCGGGGACCATCGGGTCCCCGTTCCCGCAGACCACCGTCGTCGTCCGCGGATCTGCGCAGCCAGAGCAGACAGCGTTCCGCCACGGGCAGCAGCTCCTCCACGTCCTGCTCCGCCAGCCCCCATCGCCGCGCCTCCGCCAGAACCACGGGGAAGGCCAGCGTCGCCTCCACGCCCGTACAACTGGGCGGCAGATGCGGTCCCGCGTCCCTGAGCGGGCCCGGGAGCCGCCCCTGGTCGGGCCCCCGGCCCGTCAGCTGCGTACGGGCGACAGCGCGCAGCGTGGACACGGCGAGCCGGGTGCCGAGCGGCAGCGTCATCCGCGCGGCCCACAACGCCTCGGCGGGCGCGAGTCCGCAGCGCCAGGGCACCCCCGCGGCCAGATACACGTCCGCCGGGTTGCGGGGATCGCGCATCAGCAGGGCCCGCAGATCGTCGAGGCTGGCCCGCAGCAGCTCCCCCACCCGCGGATCGTCTCCTTCCGCCATCGCCTCGCAGAGCGGCCCCGTCCCGGCCTTCGCGAGTGGCCGGGCACCACGGTCCGTACGGATCCGCAGCTCGATGGTGCGCGAGCCTCCGGGCAGCAGCTCGAACTCCCAGCGCAGCAGACCGGCGGAGGCGATCGCGTCCTGGGGAGGCGGATCGGCGGTCACCACGGACTGGGCTCCCCCCGCCGACCAGCGCATGCCCGAGGCGTGGACGCTGGCGGGCAGCTCGGGCCCCTGGCGGCCCGCCGAGACGGCGCCGAGGTCCGCGAGATCGGTGCCGAGTCCGATCTCCACACGGAGCCGAAGGGGGCGGCGCGCCGAGCTGCGCAGGATGATCCGTTCCGTGCCCTCGGCGTGCCGCAGCCGCTCCACGGCGATCTCGGGGTCCGGGCCGGCACCGGCCGGAGTACGCACCACACCCAGGAACCGGGCGCGGCCGGCCGAGAGCAGCCTGCCCTGGACGGCGACCGGTTCGCGCCCCGCGACCCGCAAGTGGCAGCGGGAGAGCAACCGTCGCCCCGACTGGTAGAAGCCCTCCAGGCCATGCCCCGTGAGCTGCCCGTGCTCCGCGCAGATCGCGAGCCCCGGCAGGTCCGCGCAGATCAGCAGGGCATGTACCGAGGGCAGCTCACCGGGCGGCCGGGGGCCTCCGCCGGGAGGACGTCCCGCGGCGGCGGCGGGGGACGGGGCGGTGAGGGTCATGCGGTGCCTCCTCTGCGCTCGTGACAGCCGCACCGGTCGGGGCGGCGCGGGGCGTTCGCGCTACCGCCACCCGTGTGAACGTCCGAATCGGCACCCGGGTCACGGCTGTCATCGCCCGCTCCTCCCCCGCTGACCGTCGCGTCGGCGGGTGCGACCTCGCGCGGCGGCCGCAGCGGGCCGCACCTTGGCGCTCGGGGTGCCCTGCTTACCGGGTTTACCGGCTGCCTGCGGCCGTACCGAGCGCGTGGCGGCCCGGGTGCGTACGGCACGTGGGTGGGGCCGCTTGCGCTCCGCGCGCTCCTGGCGCTCCTGGCGCAGACAGCGCCGCAGCGATTCGGGATCGATGCCTTCGTTGCACGCCTGGTGCAGGAGCTGCGCGAAGGTGTACTCGGGGTCGGACCGCAGGGCGCGGCTGAGCGCGACCCTCGCCCCCGGCTCGTCCCCGGTCGACCAGGCGACCCATCCCGCGAGCGTGAGTGGGGCGGCGGCATGGGTTTCGTACGCTCCGGCGCACCGACGGGCGAGCGCCCGCCACAGCCGCAGTGCGGGCGCGGCGTCCGGGCCTTCCATCCACTCCGCGGCCCGGTCCCTGGTCTCCCGGTCCTGAAGTCCGAGGATGACGGCGGCGGCCTCGTCGTGGGCGATGAGCGCGTCGTCCCCAGCATCCGCGTTGGGCCAGCTTGCCGAACCCGGCCTGTTGTCACCGAGGCGCTTCATCAGCCGGCGCGCGAGAGCGAGCGTCTCCGCTCCGACCTGCTCACGCTCGGCGCCCGCGAGGATCCGGGGCACCAGCGCGAGACCCGCCGCGTCCAGTGCCCGTACCTGCTCCTGGTCGGCCGGCCGCTGCGCGGGCGGCGCCAGCCTGGCCTCCATCTCCCGCAGGGAGCCGCGCACTTGGATACCGGCGTAGGCGGCGGCCGCGGCCATCACCGAGGTGCCGGGCAGAGCCAGTGCGTTGCCCTCGGGTGGGCAGCAGCGCTCGTCGGGGCAGCAGTACGACCAGTACCTCCCGTCGGAAATGCACAGCGCTTCGAACACGGGAACGTCGAGTGCGCCGCACGCGGTGCGCAGGCGTTGCGCGAAGGGTCGCAGCCGCTCCATCACCTGCCTGCCCGACTCTCCTTCGGCCGGGTCCTGGCAGAGGAAGACGACGATGCCTTCCGGGCGGCCTGCGCGGCGCTCGCTGCCGGTCACCAGGCAGTCGGCGAGCTGGTCGGAGACGAACGGCCATTCCCTCGGCGAGCGCGGGATACCGAGCCTGAGCCGCCCTCCGAACCGGCCGCGGCGGCCGTGCAGCGCGACCATCACCACGCTGTCGGTCGGATGGAAGCCCATGAGGTACGGGAGCGCGTCGGCGAGTTCGGCGGGGCCGCGCAGGGTGATCTGGTCGCCGGCGGAGGGGCCTGTGGGTTCGTGGTGCTTGTTCATGGCTCGACGGTCCCGCAGACACCGCCGACTCCGCCAACCCTGTGGATAACTTTGTCCACAGGCTGGAGGCCGCATTCGCACAATGTCCGAGTCATCAGGTTGCATGGGGGCATGACCAACGCAGACCTCAGGTCCTCAGCCGATTCCGTACTCGCCCGCCTCGTCGGCGACACCACGGGCACCGCCCGGCTGCGCGAGGACCAATGGCTGGCGATCGAGGCTCTCGTCGCCGACAAGCGCAGGGCGCTGGTCGTACAGCGGACCGGCTGGGGCAAGTCAGCGGTGTACTTCGTGGCCACCGCGCTGCTGCGCGAGCGCGGCGCCGGGCCCACCGTGATCGTCTCACCGCTCCTCGCACTCATGCGCAACCAGGTCGAAGCCGCGGCCCGCGCCGGCATCCACGCCCGGACGATCAACTCGTCCAATACCGAGGAGTGGGACACGGTCCAGGCCGAGGTCGCCGAGGGCAAGGTGGATGTGCTGCTGGTCAGCCCCGAGCGGCTGAACAATCCCGATTTCCGCGACGAGGTGCTGCCCAAACTGTCCGCCGCCACCGGCCTGCTGGTGGTGGACGAGGCCCACTGCATCTCGGACTGGGGGCACGATTTCCGGCCCGACTACCGGCGGCTGCGCACGATGCTCGCCGACCTGCCGCCCGACGTGCCGGTTCTCGCCACCACGGCCACGGCCAACGCGCGGGTCACCGCCGATGTCGCGGAGCAGTTGGGCACCGGCGGTGGCTCCGACGCCCTGGTGCTGCGGGGGCCGCTCAACCGGGACAGTCTCAGCCTCAGTGTGCTGCGCCTGCCCGACGCCGCGCACCGGCTGGCCTGGCTCGCGGACCACCTCAAGGAGCTCCCCGGCTCCGGAATCATCTACACCCTGACCGTGGCCGCCGCCGAGGAGATCACCGCCTTCCTCCGCCAGCGCGGGCACACCGTCGCCTCGTACACCGGGAAGACGGAGAACGCCGACCGCCAGCAGGCCGAAGAGGATCTGCTCGCCAACCGGGTCAAGGCTCTGGTCGCCACCTCCGCACTCGGCATGGGCTTCGACAAACCGGACCTGGGCTTCGTCGTCCACCTCGGCTCGCCCTCCTCCCCGATCGCCTACTACCAGCAGGTGGGCCGCGCGGGCCGCGCCGTGGACCACGCGGAGGTCCTGCTGCTTCCGGGCAAGGAGGACGAAGCGATCTGGCAGTACTTCGCCTCGGTCGCGTTCCCGCCCGAAGAGCTGGTCCGGCGCACCCTGGATGTGCTCGCCCGCGCGCAGAAGCCGCTGTCACTGCCCGCACTGGAGCCGCTGGTGGAGCTGCGCCGATCCCGCCTGGAGATGATGCTCAAGGTCCTCGACGTGGACGGCGCGGTCCGGCGGGTGAAGGGCGGCTGGACCGCCACGGGCCGGCCGTGGACGTACGACGCCGAACGGTACGCCTGGGTGGCCCGGCAGCGAGCGGCCGAGCAGCAGGCCATGCGTGACTACGCCACGACGACCGGTTGCCGGATGGAGTTCCTGCAACGCCAGCTGGACGACGAAGGCGCGGCGCCCTGCGGCCGCTGCGACAACTGCGCGCAGCCACGGTTCACCGCCGACCTGTCCCCGGAGGCGCTGGATACGGCGCGCGGCGAACTGGGCCGCGCGGGCGTCGAAGTGGAACCGCGCCGGATGTGGCCCACCGGACTCACCGCGGTCGGCATAGACCGCAAGGGCCGTATCCCCGCCGGCGAACAGGCGCTGCCCGGACGGGCGTTGGGGCGGCTGTCGGACATCGGCTGGGGCAACCGGCTGCGCCCGATGCTGTCGCCGAGTGCTGCCGACGGGCCGGTGCCGGAGGCGGTGGCCCAGGCAGTGGTGGGCGTGCTGGCCGACTGGGCGAAGGGCCCGGGCGGTTGGGCGTCGGGCGATCCGGACGCCCCCGCACGCCCCGTCGGGGTGGTCACGCTCGCCTCGCGCACCAGGCCGGAGCTGATCCACACCCTCGGCGCCAGGATCGCCGAAATCGGCCGGATGCCGATGCTCGGCTCGCTCCAGTACACGGCGGCGGCCCAGGTCACGCCCCCGCAGCGCAGTAACAGCGCACAGCGGCTGCGCGCACTGGAGGGCGCCTTCACTGTGCCGCCTCAGCTGGCTTCGGCGCTGGCCGGCGCCGATGGTCCGGTGCTCCTGGTGGACGACTTCATGGAGACCGGCTGGACCTTGGCGGTGGCAGCGCGGCTGCTGCGCCAGGCCGGTGCCCCGGCGGTGCTTCCGCTTGTGCTCGCGGTGCAGGGCTGACGTCCGGACCGCAGGGGAAGAGGTGTTTGCGCTGGTCCTCGCCGTTCAGACGTGACGGGAGCGTGAAGGGAAGCATCGCAGGCTGCCGGACTGGGCAGGGATATCCACGTCATACCAGCAGAATTCAGTCGGCCAGGCCAATTGCTCGTTGCCGCACACCCCACGGGGCAGCGAGAATTGGACCGCTCCCCGCACGGCCCGCCTGCGGACCGGAAGGGCTGTGCCGCGGTGCGCCCCAACCGACCCTGCCCGCATTGTGGGCGCGTATGCGAAGGGAGGACCGTGACCTTCGGATTCGCTCCGTCCGCCGGCTCGTTGAACCCCACGTCCACCGACCCCGCCAGCCGTCTGGGGCGCACGCTCGAACCGTCCGAGTGGGCAGCCGCCGGTATACCGCTGCTGCGCAATCCGCGTGAAGTCGTCAGCGGACTGCACGCGCGGCATCATCCGGAGCCCGCCACGGCAGTCGTCGCCGTCCTCGACACCGAGGAACGGCTCACCGCCAGCGCCTCGTTCCCCCGGCGATCCGTCCCGGCCGACGGCTGGGAGTTCCGCAACGCCCTGCTCGCGCACCTGCGCCGCGTCATCCCGCACGACCTGCGCCGCCGCACGCCCGTACGGACCGCCGTGCTGCTCTACTGCCGCGACGGCGACGAGCGCTGGACGGAGGAGGACGGGGCGTGGATGTGGGGCCTGCGGGACGCCTGCACGTTGCACGGGCTGCGCTGCGGCGCGTACATCACGCTCACGCACGGCGGCTGGCAGGTGCTGGGTGAGGGCCGTGGCGGCCGTCGCCCGAGCACCGGGTCACGCCCTTTCGGCCTGGCGGAAGCCGAGGCCGGGGCCGAGCCGCCCCCGCCGCGCACGGGTGGCGGGGCGGCGGACGCGCTGCGGCGGGCAGCTGCCCGCTGAAGCGGTCCGCCGGCCTGCGCGTCCCTCACGTACCGAGCGGGGCATACGAAGGCGTACGGCTCAGACGCCCGCGCCGAGCACGGCGTTGACCCGCTGCGGTTCTCCGCACACGATCAGCAGTGCGCCCGCACGTGCCGTGGCGAACGCCAGCGCACGGTTGAGCGCGTCGTCCCCCTCGGCACCCTCGCCGGCTTCGCCGTTGACCGCGACGACGACCACGGGCCGGGCGGCAGCCCGCTCCGCGACGGCGGCGGCCGCGTAGAAGACGTCGTCACGGGCATCGTGCTGGGCCCAGTAGGCGGCTTCACCGAAGGACAGCTCGTGAGCGGCCCAGGGGTGCTGCTCACCGGTGGTGAGCACCAGGATGTCGCCCGGCGCGCGACCCGAGTCGAGCAGTACGTCGACCGCCTCGTCGGCGGCGTCGAGCGCGCCGCCCGTCGGAGCGGGGATCAGCTGGGTCTGCGGCGGCGCGGAACGATTCTCCTGCCGCGGGGACGGGGACCGGCCACCGGGCGTGTGCGACCGCTGCGCCGCGGGCGCCGGCCTGACCGGGGCGGGGCCGGGTACGGGACGTCCGGGACGCGGCGTGGCCGCGGTGCGCGGACCGGGTACGGGACGGGGGGTCGACGCGGGACGGCCGGTGGCCGGAGTGACGCGGGGACCCTGGGCGCTCTCGTGAATCTGAGGCTCCTCGGGGGAGAGAGGCATGAGTGGATTTCTATCAAATCCCACCGCTGAACGCAGCAGTGGGTGGGTACATGCGTGCGATCAGAAATCGAAGCCGAGTTGGCCCCCGTTTTCCAGAGCTGCGGCCTCCGCCGAGATCCGGGTCTTCTTGAGGTGCGACCACTGGGGCAGCGCGTCGAGATAGATCCACGAAAGCCGGTGGTACGGGGAGGGCCCCCGCTCCGCCAGCGCCGCCTTGTGAACGGGCGAGGGATAGCCCGCGTTGGCCGAGAAAGCGTACGCGGCCAACTCCTCGGACTCCTTCTCCAGTTCGGCCATCATCGCGTCCCGCCGCACCTTGGCGATCACCGACGCGGCCGCGACCGCGATGCAGGACTGGTCGCCCTTGATCACGGTACGGACCTTCCACGGCAGCCCGAGATAGTCGTGCTTCCCGTCGAGGATCACCGCATCCGGCCGCACCGGCAGCGCCTCCAGGGCGCGTACGGCGGCGAGCCGCAGCGCGGCGGTCATCCCGAGCTCGTCGATCTCCTCGTGCGAGGAGTGTCCGAGGGCGTACGAGGTGACCCACCCCTCCAGGACAGCGGCCAGCTCGGTCCGGCGCTTCGGACTGATCAGTTTGGAGTCGGTGAGCCCGTCGGGCGGACGGCGCAGACCGGTGACGGCCGCGCACACGGTGACAGGTCCGGCCCAAGCTCCGCGCCCGACTTCGTCGACACCAGCGATGATCTTGGCACCGGTGGTGGCGCGCAGCGAGCGCTCGACGGTGTGGGTGGGTGGTTCGTACGGCATGGCGCCTGCCAGGTTACGCCGCCGCGGGCCGCCGGCGACACCCCGGGCCCACCCCCTGCGTTCAGCCGGCCACCGGACGCAGCAGCGGCACCATGATCCGGTCGATCATTTCGGCGAGCTCCTCGTCCGTCCATTCACTTCCGCACACCTTGGAGCGGTACATCATCAGGCCCGGGATCACGTCGAAGACCAGCTCGCTGGTGGCGTCGGGACGGACATCCCCCCGCTCCATTCCCCGGCGTACGACCTCACGGAAGAGCCGGGTCGAGGGCTCGATCACCTGCTGCACAATCACTCCGTGGAACCGTTCGGCCGCCCCACTGTCGCATTCGTAAAGCACCGAGCGAAGCGCGAAGCCGGGCTTGGAATACATCGCCGCGCGCACCTGTCGGCAGAGCTCATAAAGATCCTCGCGGATGCCGCCCCGGTCCGGCGCCTCGTCGAGATCCGGCAGCCCGGCCCGCAGGGCGTCCGCGACGAGGTCCTCCTTGGACGGCCAGCGTCGGTATACGGCGGCTTTCCCGGTCTGCGCGCCGGCCGCGACGCCCTCCATGGTGAGCGCGTTCCAGCCGACCGTACTCAACTGCTCCAGCGCGGATTCGAGAATCGCCCGCTCCAGCACGAGCCCGCGGCGGCGCAGTGAGACCGGCCGAAACTGACCGGCAGCGGCGGTCAAGCGCGAAGTAGCCATCTTTTTCTCTCCGTTGGGGACAAGGGCTCTAGTGAACGCTTGCGTTCACTGAGGGGGAATCCCTACCGTTGACATGACAGTGAACGCACCCGTTCACTAACTCACCTGTGGGGGAACCATAGTGACTACCTCTCAGTTAGCTGCACCGAACAAGCCGGGCACAGCCCGTCGGCAGGGGCGTCCGGGAATCGCCCTCACCGTCATCGCGGCTCTTCAGCTCATGGTGGTCCTCGACACCACGATTGTGAATATCGCGCTCCCGCACATCCAGACCGCTCTCTCCTTCAGCACGACCGACCTGTCATGGGTGGTCAACGCCTACACCCTCACCTTCGGCGGCCTGTTGCTGCTCGGCGGACGGGCGGGCGACATTCTCGGCCGCAGGCGGGTTTTCGTCTTCGGCGTCCTGCTCTTCACCTTCGCCTCGCTGCTCTGCGGCATCACGCAGGAGCCCTGGCAGATTCTCGCCGCGCGGGCCCTCCAGGGCGTGGGCGGCGCCATAGCCTCGCCCACCGCGCTCGCGCTGATCACCACGACGTTCCCTGAGGGTCCCGAGCGCAACCGGGCCTTCGGCATCTTCGCCGCCGTCTCCGCCAGTGGCGCGGCGATCGGTCTGCTGGCGGGCGGCATGCTCACCGAGTGGCTCGACTGGCGCTGGGTGTTCTACGTCAACCTCCCCATCGGCATCCTGATAGCCGTCCTGTCCCCGGTGTTCATCAATGAGTCGGAGCGGCATCCGGGCCGCTTCGACCTGACCGGCGCGCTCACCTCGACCGTCGGCATGGCGTCTTTGGTGTACGGATTCATCCGCGCCGCCGACGACGGATGGCGGGACAGCCTGACTCTCGGCTCGTTCGGCGTGGCGGTCGTCCTGTTGATCGCGTTCGTACTCAACGAACGTCGGGCACCGGATCCGATCACGCCGCTGCGGATGTTCGCCGACCGCAACCGGTCCGGTACGTACGCGATCATGATGAGCCTCTCCGCGGCGATGTTCGGCATGTTCTTCTTCATCGTCCTCTTCGTGCAGAACGTGCTGGGTTACAGCCCCATCTCCGCCGGTCTGGCGTTCCTGCCGGTGACCGTGATGATCGTGGTCGCGGCAGGCCTCTCCTCGAAGCTGCTCCCGGTGCTCGGTCCGAAGCCGTTCCTGGTGGCGGGCGCGGTCCTCAGCGGATCGGGCATGGCCTGGCTGACCGCGATCGATCCGGCCAGTTCCTATCTGGGCGGCGTGCTCGGCCCGATGCTGCTCTTCGGCTTCGGCATGGGTCTGGTCTTCGTCACGGCGACACTCACGGCGGTGTCCGGTGTGGCGCAGCACGAGTCGGGGGCGGCCTCCAGTCTGCTCAACGCCACACAGATGGTGGGAGGTTCCCTGGGACTGTCCATTCTCATGACCGTTTTCGGCACCGCCAGCCGCGACGAGGCCGCGCGGCAGCTGCCGTCGTTCCTCAAGGAGGCGACGCCGGCGCAGCAGGAAGCTTTCGCCAAGTCGCACGAACTCCCGGCCCCCTGGGGCCACCACGTCCTCGCCGAAGGCATTTCGACGGCGTTCTGGGCGGGTGTCGGCCTGGTCGCACTCGCCGTCGTCATCGCGCTGTTCGTCATCCGGGTACGCAAGAGCGACCTGGAGGCACTGAGCGGTGCGGCGGGCGCAGCGGGCCCCGGGGCGGCCTGAGGAGGCCTGAGGCAGACACCGCCGGTGCGAGCCGAAACCAGCCAGGGGCGGAGCCGTAGTCCGGCTCCGCCCCTGGCCGTGGCCTCGAACGGCCGGTCAGTACTCGTCGTAGAGCCCACGACCGTCGCCGTACGTGCCGAGCTTCCGGCACTCGGTCTCGTCGATGTCCAGGGGGCGCTCTTCCAGGATCTCGCGCGCCCTCGCCATGCCGAGACTCGTCGCGTACCAGGGCTCGTTCCGGTCATCCAGCCGTTCCGCGATACCCACCAGCGCGCACGAACGCTGCGGTTCCGGCAGCGTGTCCAATGCCGGTACGGCGTCCGCGGACAGGTCCTGGAAGTAGTGCACGTCGAGCTTCTCGGTGGTGCGGTAGCGCGCCACGTTCTGCTCAGCGACCAGCCCGTCCGGCGAGATCAGGCCGAAGGCCAGCACCGCCGCCGCCGCGCTCACCGCGACCGCGCGCGGCAGCCAGCGGGCTCCCAGGACCCCGGCCGCCATGATCAGTACGATCACCAGGCCCAGCCAGAGCTCGACCGCCGCCACCGAGACGCGCAGCCGCGTCAGGCCGTACGCGTCGACGTACAGGTCCATGCGGCGCAGCGCGGACGCGACGACGACGAGCGCGAGGACGCACAGGGTGCCGAGCACCGAGCGGACCAGGGCGCGGTCGCGCTCTGCGCCGCGCGGGGCCCAGCGCAGGGCGAGGGCGATCACCAGGAGGACCAGCAGGGTGGCCCAGAGCAGCTGCCAGAAGCCCTGCCGCGCGTACTGGGCGTACGTCAGTCCGGTCTCGCTGAGCACCTTGTCGTAACCGCCGAACAGGACGGCGAGCTGGACCGCGATGAAGGCGGCGAAGAGGAGATTGAGCACGACCAGCGGAAGTGCCCATTCCGCGCGGCCGCGGGCCCGCCCCGGACGTATCTCCAGGCGGTCCCAGCGCATCGGCGCGGCGGCGGTACGAGCGGCGGCGAGGGCGCCCAGCAGGCCGAGCGCGAAGAGGAATGTCCGCCAGGGGCCGTCGGCGACGGAGACCTCGGGCGTGAGGCCGCCGAGCAGATCGGCGAAGGCGGCGTCCGCGGAGGCGAAGAGCGCGCCGAAGACGATCAGCAGTACGAGGGCGACAAGGGTCGTACGCACCACGGGCGCCCATCGGCCCCGGGACACCTCCGCCCGCTCCCGCAGACCGCGCCAGGCCCAGGCCGTACCGGAGCCGATGGAACCGAAGATGCCCAGGGAGCCGACGAAGACGCCTGCCCACGTGCGGTTGCCGTGCAGGGCGAGCGAGCCGAGCGCCAGCGCGGAGATGCCGGCGAGGAACGTCGGCCAGCCCGCGTCGCGCAGCGCCGGAACGGCCAGCAGCGCCAGGCCGCCGACTGCCCAGACGAGCGTCCAGGGGCGCAGGCGGCGGCCTGCCGCCTGAGCGGCGAAGTACGCGGCGAGCGCGGCCGGGACCGCTACCACCAGCAGGTTCAGGCCCAGCCCCTCGCCGAGCAGCAGGGCGCTCAGGAGGGCGGTGGCCAGGGCCGCCACGAACGTGGCGGGACGGATCTTGGCCGGCGGTTCGGGCCGTACGTCGGTCAGCCACTTCGGCGGGCCGGCCGGTGGGCGTGGTACGGCCGGTGGCGGCGGCCAGGGCTGGTGGCGCTGTGGCTGCGTCGCCCTGCTGTGCTGCTCCCGGTACGACAGCGACGCCGGGGACTCCCGCTGGCTGCTGTTTCCGGTGCCCGCTGCTGTGGGCGATGTGGATGACGCGGACGGCGTGGCTGGTGTGGACGGCGTATCGGACACGGGACCCCCTCCCGACCGGGCAGGTGGACGGCAGGGTGCCGTGGCCGGAGCCCGGTGTCTCGTCGGCGCGCGCCCGACATGATCAACAGGGCGGCGTGGCCCGTCAGACTAGCCCTGGCGGACACGCCCGGCGCCGCCGGAACCGGGCTGTGGCAGGACCGTGACAGTCGCGGAACCACCGAGTCCGGCGTTCGGCCGACGCAGCCAGTGCGGCCGGCACCGGACAGCGGCCGGCACCCGATCAGCGCCGGCACCGGGCAGCAGTCGGCGTCAGATCACCTGAGCGTCACCTGAGTGGGAGTCCATCCAGGCAGCTCTTCCGTCCGCTCCAGCCAGGCCGCCGGCGGCGCACCGGCCTCCCCGGCCGCGACGACTCCACCGAAGATGGCGCAGGTCGTGTCGACGTCGCCGCCCACCTGCGCGGTCACCCAGAAGCCCTGCTCGAAATCGCCGAGTGCCCGCGCGGCCGACCAGAGGGCGAACGGCACAGTGTCGTGCGCACTCGTACGCCGTCCACAGCCCAGCACCGCGGCCACTGTCCCGGCGTCGCCGTAGTCCAGCATGTCGCGGGCGCGGCGGAGCCCGGCACCCACGGCGCTGCGCGGCACCAGCGCGATCACGCCGTCCAGCAGCGCGGTCGGCGTCGGCGGCCCCGCCGGATCGGCGGCGAGCGCGGCGGCGGCCGCGACGGCCATGGCGCCGACCACGGCCTCACGGTGCTGATGCGTGACGTACGCCGAGATCTCGGCCTGGTGGGTGGCCTGCTCGGGGTCGTCCGCGTACCAGGCGCCGAGCGGCGCGATGCGCATCGCCGCGCCGTTGCCCCACGAACCCTGGCCGTTGAAGAGCGCGGCGGCGAGCTCGCGCCAGTCGCCGCCCTCCCTGATCAGCCGGAGCATCCGGTTGACGGCGGGGCCGTAGCCGCGGTCGAAGTCGTGGTGCACGGAGAAGGAACGGGCGAGCGCGTCCTGGTCGATACGGCCGTGCTCGGCGAGCACTGCCAGGACCGAGCAGGCCATCTCGGTGTCGTCGGTCCACTGCCAGGGAGCGGGCGGCAGCTCGCGCCTTTTGAGCAGCGGATAGTTCACGGGTACAAAGAACTGGGAGCCCAGGGCGTCTCCCAGGGACAGCCCACGCAGGCTGGCCAGGGCGCGTTCGAAGCGCCGGACGGTGGAGGAGTCAGCGGTCATCGCTCCGCCACTCTATCCGGACAGCCGTACGGCCCGGGAGTCCGTCGGCGTTCGAACGGCTGGTCAAGGGTGTAGCGCCCGTCTTTACCCAGCAGCAGCGACCGCGTTTCGCCGTTGCCCGGATTGCAGAGCGACTCGAAATCCGCCACCGTCCAGTGAAACCAGCGCATGCAGAACAGCCGCATGGTCAGACCGTGAGTGACGAGCAGTACGTTCGGCGGGTGGTCGGGCGCCTCGAAACTCCGGTACAGGCTCTCCAGGAAGGCCCCGACCCGGTCGTACACATCGGCCCCGGACTCGCCCTGGGCGAAGCGGTAGAAGAAGTGCCCGTACGCGTCCCGGTACGCCTTCTGCAGCCGTACGTCGTCCCTGTCCTGCCAGTTTCCCCAGTCCTGCTCGCGCAGCCGCGGCTCCTCCCGCACCCGCACCCGCTGCGGATCGAGCCGGAACGCCTCGAAGGTCTCGTGCGTGCGACGGTACGGCGAGACGTAGGCGCTGACCCGCTCGTCGCCGAAGAGCTCGCGCAGCCGCGTGCCGGTCTCGCGGGCCTGCCGCAGACCGGTTTCGGTGAGCCTGAGCGCGTGGTCGGGCTCACGTTCGTACACCGAGTCGTCGACGTTGCCCTCCGACTCGCCGTGCCGAACGAGGACGATGCGCCGCGGTCGTGCCATGCCGAAACCCTAGAACGTGAGATCGGATGCGGCTCAGCCGGGCAGCCGCCCAGCCTCCCTCCAGCGTATCCGGCCGGTGAAACGAGCGCGCGTACGAGCTGATCACCGCGTACGGCGTGATCACACCGTCCAGGACGGGTCCAGCTGAACGACCGCGCCCGCCAGTTCCGCCACATCCGCGTCGGTCTGCGCGCGCAGCGACAGACGCTCCACCCGCTCGGCGCGGTACTTGCCGTGCTCGGCGGCGGAATGCCACATCGACAGCACCAGGAACTCATTGCCCGGCGCCTCACCGAACACCCCGCGCAGCATCCCCGGCGACCCGGCCATCGCCGGATTCCAGACCTTCTCCTGCATCAGCGAGAAATGCTCGACCCGGCCCTCATGCACCTTGCAGTGCGCGACACGCACCACATCGGCGTCGGTGAACCGCGGTTCGAAGCCCGTCTTGACGTCGAACCGGTAGTCGAAGAGCCCGATTTGGATGTTCTTGTACGTTCCCGACTGGGCGGCCGCGAGCCGGTCGTGCGAGCGCGCCATGAACGAGTCGTAGAAGGCGCGGCTCTCCCAGAAGGAGAAGATGTGCGCCACCCCCGGCCGCTCGCGGCTCCAGCCGCCGCCCTGCCCCCGGAAGCCCGGTTCCCCCAGCAGCCCCGCCCACTTCCGCTGCCCCCGCTCGAAACCCCGACGGTCGATCACTGTGCAGCGAATCCACTTGACCAGCACCGCGCCATCGTACGGCCAGGAACGTGCACCCGGTTACGCTCGGGCGCACTTCACCCCGAACGATGCGGCTCAGAGCGATTCCCCTGTCAGGGCGCCCAGTTGCGCCACATCGTCAACGCCCGGCTCAATGCCGAACAGCTCCGCCAGCACGCGCCCGAGATCCTCCGCCGGGACTCGCCGCCGGCTGGTCGAGCCGTCTGTGCGCACAGTCGTCAGCTCGTCCCGTACGAGCGCGTGCCGCTCCCCCGGTCCGGTGCGCTGCGCGACGACCTGTCCGACGAACTTCGACAGCGGATGAGACGAGCTGTAGTGGTTCATGACAGTGAAGTCGGACGGAAAGAGTGTTTGCGGCGCGAAAGCGTAGAGGTCCACCCAGCCTTCCGGCCGGAGTGACCGCAGTACGTGCACTCCCTCGTCCTCGACGCGTATCCCGAACGTCCAGCCGCCCTGCTCGACGACAGCGCCGTCACGCAGCGGCACCGGTTCCAGGGGGCCCTGATGCCCGAATCCCGTGTCCGCCAGCCACTGTTCGCCGTCTACTTCCACGACCAGCATGGCGTGCGTCACCGGAGGCAGCGCCGCGCCTCGCGTGCGGTTCCTGGCCCCGCGCCCCGCCACCCGAAAGCCCAGGCGTTCCAGCACCGCGGCGAACAGCGAGTTCTGTTCGTAGCAATAGCCCCCGCGCGGCGGCCCGGCCAGCTTCGCCTGGACGCTCTTGGGATCCAGCCGCACCGGCCGGCCGAGCGCGACGTCCAGATTCTCGAACGGAATCGCCGCCACGTGCGCCCGGTGCAGCGCCCGCAGCGTGCCGGCGGTCGGCGACACATCCCCCTCGTACCCAATGCGTGCCAAGTACGCGTCCAGATCGACCGCTTCGCCGCTCCACGTCATGATGCCGCGCTCCCGCCCCGTCAGGAATTCAGCGGCCCCTGTGGCCCCTGCCCCTCACAATGATCAGCGTGACCGCGCCGGACATCAATCGCCTTTCACCGGCGAGCACGGGGAACAGGGGGAACAGCGAACAGGGGGAACAGGGGGGAACACGACTGAGTGCCACCCGAGTTGTCGGTGGTCGGGGCTAGCCTGGTTCCAGGTGCACGTTCGCACAGCTCGCGCCGGTGAGAGCCGGCCGGGTTTCCAAGGGAGGGGAAGACCGGTGGGCAGTCTCAACAAAGGGGTGGGCAAGGTCGAAGTGACGCTCAGGTGGGACCCGAGCCCCCTGGGCAAACCGGCCCATGACCTCGACATCATCGCCGCGACGTACGCCGTAGAGGACCCGTACGGCAGCCCGGCGTACGTCGTGCACTTCGACAGCCGCTCGCCGGACGGCACCATCACCCTCAACAGGGACAGCCGCGACGGCCAGGGCTTCGGCTTCGACGAGGTCATGACCCTGGAGCTCAACCGGCTGGCACCCGCCTACGCCCGGGTGGTGGTGGGCGTAGCCATCCAGCAGCGCGATGGAAGGACGACGTTCGGCGAAATAGTGAATACGGGCTTCCGTATCCGTGAGGGCTACACCGTGCTCGCGGAGAACAATTTCGCCGGCGTATCGGCCTCGACTGCCGCCACCATCGCCGAGTTCACGCGAGACGGCTCGGCAGGCTGGGAGTTTCGCGCCCTCCTCCGGGGATTCGACACCGACCCGAATTCCTTCGCCGGAGCGATGGGAAGCAGCTTGACCTGACGGCCGTGTCTGCTCGAAACGCCGAGGGGCGGCGAGCCCGTCAGGCCCGCCGCCTTTCATGTCCGGTTGGCCGTCAGGCGCGGCAGCGCAGCATCTCCAGTGGCGGGTTGGCGAGGCAGTCCGCCGAGAAGTCCGCACCGAACTCGCGCACGCCGGCGTCGGACACCTCCAGCGGGACCCAGGCCACCTCGCTGAATCCGGCCGCCCGCAGACACTTCTCGTAGACATCGCGGCGCGGGCAGGCGCCGATGAACGAGATCGGCGGGTCGAGCAGCGCCGTGATCCTCACTCGCGGTGCGGTCTCGATCTCCTCCCCGGTCGGCTCGCAGAGAAAGCCGTACTTGGCCAAGGACGGCCCGTCGAAGCGGAGGTCGGGTGACTGGGCGAGCACGAAGAACTCGGCGCCGGGTTTCAGGCTCCGGTGCACGTTGCGGCACATCCGCTCCATGGCGGCCACGTCCTGCGCGTAGTTGAGCAGCTGAACCCCCAGGGCGACGTCGAAGCGCTCCTCGAGGGGCCGCAGTTCGGACACATCGCCCAGCTCGTAGCGCACACCAGCGGATCGCGCTCCTCAAACGCCCGTGCTGCGGCGACCATTTCACCGGAGATGTCCACTCCGAACACCTCCGCGGCGCCGCGTCTCTTGAACTCCCTGCCACGCACGTCCCCGACCATGGCCAGGAAGCTGGGCACCTCCCCGTACTGCGCCAGCGGCAGGGCCTTGAACCCCTCGAACGCCTCACCGATCTCGTCGTACGGACACGCCGAAGCCTCTGACTGGCAGTCTCTACGTACCCCGACAGACCCTCGTGCTGGCAGAAGCCATAAAAATCCGGGCACCGTCCCGGCTCCGCGTACAGGCGGGCCATCGGCCTGTACGTCATCCCCGGCCTGCCGGCCGCCGCCGCGATCCTGGTTCAGCCGGAAAGCCAGAAGGGGACCGGCCTACGGCCGGTCCCCCTCGTGAGCTGCTGGTCAGCTACCTGTGCGGGCTGATTCCGCCTGGTATCAGCTGCAACCGCTGGTCGAGCCGCAGCCCTCGCAGATGTAGCAGCTGCCCGCACGCTGCATCTTCGTACCGCAGGAGAAGCACAGCGGTGCGTCCGCGCTGATGCCCAGCTGCATCTCGACGAGCTCCGCCGAGGTGTGCACCTGCTTCTGCTCCGGCACGGCCTCCACCTTGGGGGCGGGGACCGGCTTCAGCGTCTCCGTCTGGCGCGGGGCGGACTGGGCCAGGCCCTCGACGTCGACGTCGTCGTCGTCCATCGACGGCTCGTACGAGCCCGTCTCCAGGTGACGCTGACGTTCGTCGGCGGAGTGGATACCCAGCGCCGAACGAGTCTCGAACGGCAGGAAGTCCAGCGCCAGGCGGCGGAAGATGTAGTCGACGATCGACTGCGCCATCCGCACGTCCGGGTCGTCCGTCATGCCGGCCGGCTCGAAGCGCATGTTCGTGAACTTCGAAACATACGTCTCCAGCGGAACGCCGTACTGCAGACCGACCGAGACGGCGATCGAGAAGGCGTCCATCATGCCCGCGAGGGTCGAGCCCTGCTTGGACATCTTCAGGAAGACCTCGCCGAGACCGTCGTCCGGGTAGGAATTGGCGGTCATGTAACCCTCGGCCCCACCCACCGTGAAGGAGGTGGTGATCCCCGGGCGGCCCTTGGGAAGGCGCTTGCGCACCGGGCGGTACTCGACGACCTTCTCGACCGCGGCGCGGATCGTTTCCTCGGTCTTCGCCGTGACCTCGGCCTTGACGTCCTTCTTCTTCGCGGAGAGGGGCTGGCCGACCTTGCAGTTGTCGCGGTAGATCGCGAGCGCCTTGACGCCCATCTTCCACGCCTCGAAGTAGACCTCTTCGACGTCCTCGACGGTGGCCGTCTCCGGCAGGTTCACCGTCTTGGACAGCGCGCCGGAGATCCACGGCTGGATGGCCGCCATCATGCGGACGTGGCCCATCGCGGAGATGGAACGCTCGCCCATCGCGCAGTCGAAGACCTCGTAGTGCTCCTGCTTCAGACCGGGGGCGTCGATCACATTGCCGTTCTCGGCGATGTGGGCGACGATCGCCTCGATCTGCTCCTCCTGGTAGCCCATGCGACGCAGCGCCTGCGGCACCGTGCCGTTGACGATCTGCATCGAGCCGCCGCCGACGAGCTTCTTGAACTTGACCAGCGCGAGGTCGGGCTCAAGGCCGGTGGTGTCGCAGGACATCGCGAGACCGATGGTGCCGGTGGGCGCGATGACCGAGGCCTGCGCGTTGCGGAAGCCGTTCTTCTCGCCGAGGCGGAGAACGTCCTGCCAGGACTCCGTGGCAGCCGCCCAGATCGGCGAATCCAGGTCGTCCACGCGCGGGGCGGTGGCGTTGGCGTCGGAGTGCTGCTTCATGACGCGCTTGTGCGGCTCGGCGTTGCGGGCGTAGCCGTCGTACGGGCCGACGACCGCGGCCAGCTCGGCCGAGCGCTTGTACGACGTACCCGTCATCAGCGAGGTGATGGCGCCGGCCAGCGAGCGGCCGCCCTCGCTGTCGTACGCGTGACCGGTCGCCATGAGGAGGGCGCCGAGGTTGGCGTAACCGATGCCCAGCTGACGGAAGGCGCGGGTGTTCTCACCGATCTTCTGCGTCGGGAAGTCCGCGAAGCAGATGGAGATGTCCATCGCGGTGATGACCAGCTCGACGACCTTGGCGAAGCGCTCGGACTCGAACGACTGGTTGCCCTTGCCGTCGTCCTTGAGGAACTTCATCAGGTTCAGCGAGGCCAGGTTGCACGAGGTGTTGTCCAGGTGCATGTACTCGCTGCACGGGTTCGACGCGGTGATCCGGCCGGACTCGGGGCAGGTGTGCCAGTTGTTGATGGTGTCGTCGTACTGGATGCCGGGATCGGCGCAGGCCCAGGCGGCCTCGGCCATCTTGCGGAAGAGCGACTTGGCGTCGACCTCCTCGATGACCTCACCCGTCATACGGGCGCGGAGGCCGAACTTGCCGCCGGTCTCGACCGCCTTCATGAACTCGTCGTTCACACGGACCGAGTTGTTGGCGTTCTGGTACTGGACGGACGCGATGTCGTCGCCGCCCAGGTCCATGTCGAAGCCCGCGTCACGCAGCGCGCGGATCTTCTCCTCTTCCTTGACCTTGGTCTGGATGAAGTCCTCGATGTCGGGGTGATCGACGTCGAGTACGACCATCTTGGCCGCACGGCGCGTGGCGCCGCCCGACTTGATCGTTCCTGCGGAGGCGTCGGCGCCGCGCATGAAGGAGACCGGGCCGGAGGCGTTGCCGCCGGAGGAGAGGAGCTCCTTGGAGGAGCGGATACGGGAGAGGTTCAGGCCGGCGCCGGAGCCGCCCTTGAAGATCATGCCCTCTTCCTTGTACCAGTCGAGGATCGACTCCATGGAGTCGTCGACGGCCAGGATGAAGCAGGCGGAGACCTGCTGCGGCTGGGGCGTGCCGACGTTGAACCAGACCGGCGAGTTGAAGCTGAAGACCTGGTGCAGGAGGGCGTACGCCAGCTCGTGCTCGAAGATCTCGGCGTCCGCGGGAGAGGCGAAGTAGTTGTAGTCCTCACCGGCCTTCCGGTACGTCTTCACGATCCGGTCGATCAGCTGCCGCAGACCGGTCTCGCGCTGAGGCGTACCGACGGCCCCCCGGAAGTACTTGCTGGTGACGATGTTGACCGCGTTCACCGACCAGAAGTCGGGGAACTCGACGCCACGCTGCTCGAAATTGACCGAGCCGTCGCGCCAGTTGGTCATGACGACGTCACGACGCTCCCAGACCACCTCGTCGTACGGATGCACGCCGGGCGTGGTGTGGATGCGCTCGATGCGCAGGCCCTTGCCGGTCTTGGATCCCTTGGTGCGGGAACCTCGTGCCGGGCCGCTCGCCGTCTCTGTCATGCCGCCTCCCATATACGTACAAAAACGCTCTGACGTGCCCAGTTCTTCCCGGGGCACGCTGTGTGTCTGATGTTCCGGACGCCGCAAACAGCGGCCGGAGCAGGTCTGGTTTTTTTCGCCGGCCGGTCAGTCGGCGGCAGCGGCGGGCGCGGGGACCTCAGGGGTCACGCCGGGCCCGCAGCCGCATTCACTTGCGGGCGGCCGCTCTTCGCGGAGCTCCGCGATGGCGGCCTCGAAGTCTTCGAGCGAATCAAACGCCCGGTACACGGATGCGAAGCGCAGGTACGCGACAAGATCGAGTTCCCGCAATGGGCCGAGTATGGCCAGCCCCACGTCGTGGGTGGTCAGCTCGGCGCTTCCGGTGGAGCGCAGCGCCTCTTCGACCCGCTGGCCGAGCTTGGCGAGGGCGTCCTCGGTGACCGGTCGCCCCTGGCATGCCTTGCGCACGCCGGAGATGACCTTGGTGCGACTGAAGGGCTCGGTGACTCCGCTGCGCTTGATCACCATCAGTGAGGCGGTCTCCACCGTGGTGAAACGGCGGGAGCAGTCGGGGCACTGACGGCGCCTGCGGATCGACGTTCCGTCGTCGGTGGTGCGACTGTCGACGACGCGACTGTCGGGGTGCCTGCAGAAGGGGCAGTGCATGGATCCCAACCCTCCCTCACAGCACGACTGAATAGCCTCGGCCGGCCCCACCTGGGGCCCTCCGAAGCAGCCCCAAGCATAGGGGATCGTGGGGCTCCTGATCGCACTTGGGGGACCACATGTAGGCGACTGCGGCCATGTGACCACTAGATCTTGGGTCTGAGTGCTTTTGGCCCTCCGCGCGTGTCGCGGCGCTCGTCGCGCGGCGACACGCTGACGACACCCCCGCCACGCCTCGTCTCAGCCGCGAAGGTTACCGTAATGGCCCGAATTGCCATTCGGCTCAAAACGGCCCCTCATACACCCCACTGCGCGTTCGAGAAAGGCATTCTGCGCTTTTTCACTCGAACGTGTGTTTGGCGCAACCTTTCGAAAGCTACTACCGTTGTCCAACCAGGGAGAGAGACAATCTCGAGAGGGGCCGACGTGACCACCACCGCTGACAGTGCAACTATCACTGCCCAGGACCGATCCCAGAGCCGACTCGAGCCGGTGCATGCCATGAATGAAGCAGCCACAAATCCTGAGGGCCCCAAGCCCTCGCGTTCGCTGCCCGGCCGACCTCCAGGAATCCGGGCGGACAGTTCCGGCCTCACTGATCGGCAACGACGGGTCATCGAGGTCATCAGGGACTCGGTGCAACGGCGAGGATACCCGCCGTCCATGCGCGAGATCGGTCAGGCGGTGGGCCTCTCCAGCACCTCTTCCGTGGCCCATCAGCTGATGGCCCTCGAGCGCAAGGGCTTCCTGCGCCGTGACCCGCACCGCCCCAGGGCGTACGAGGTGCGGGGCTCGGACCAGCCGAGCAGCCAGCCCACCGACACGGCCGGCAAGCCTGCCGCGTCGTACGTCCCGCTCGTCGGCCGGATCGCGGCCGGCGGACCCATCCTCGCCGAGGAGTCGGTCGAGGACGTCTTTCCGCTCCCCCGGCAGCTCGTGGGCGACGGCGAGCTCTTCGTCCTCAAGGTCGTCGGTGACTCGATGATCGAGGCGGCGATCTGTGACGGCGACTGGGTGACGGTACGCCGCCAGCCGGTCGCGGAGAACGGCGACATCGTGGCCGCGATGCTCGACGGTGAGGCAACGGTGAAGCGGTTCAAGCGCGAGGACGGCCACGTATGGCTGCTCCCGCACAACGCCGCGTACCAGCCGATCCCCGGCGACGAGGCGACGATCCTGGGCAAGGTCGTGGCGGTGCTGCGGCGGGTGTGAGTCCCGCCGACCGGTCGGCCCGTCGGCCAAAGACCGAGCCCCTGGAACCCACTGCGCCGGTTCCAGGGGCTCGCTGCTTTCTGCGGCTGAGCCGCCCTACTGCCCGTCGGCCTCCGCCTTGGCGTTGATCGCGGCCAGGGAGCGGCGTACCTGATTGCGGTCCGTGGTGTACCAGAAGTCCGGCAGCGACGCCCGCAGGTAGCTGCCGTAGCGGGCATTGGCCAGCCTCGGGTCGAGTACGGCGACGACCCCGCGGTCCCCCATGGCCCGTACGAGCCGTCCCGCACCCTGGGCCATCAAGAGCGCCGCATGGGTGGCTGCGACGGCCATGAAGCCGTTGCCTCCGGCCTCCTCGACCGCCTTCTGCCGGGCGCTCATCAGCGGGTCGTCGGGCCGGGGGAACGGAATCCGGTCCATGACGACGAGCTGGCAGCTGGGCCCGGGCACATCGACGCCCTGCCAGAGCGACAGCGTGCCGAAGAGACACGTCTTCGGGTCCGCCGCGAAAGACTTGATCAGCTCACCGAGCGTTTCCTCACCCTGGAGCAGGATCGGCATGTCGAGCCTGCCGCGCAGTTCCTCGGCCGCCTCTTTCGCCGCCCGCATGGAGGAGAAAAGCCCCAGCGTGCGGCCTCCGGCGGCCTCGACCAGTTCGGCGAGTTCGTCCATCATGTCGCCACGCGAACCCTGGCGGCCCGGCGTGGCGAGCTGCCGGGCGACGTACAGAATTCCCTGCTTCGGGTAGTCGAACGGCGAGCCGACGTCCAGGCCCTTCCAGACGGGGACGTCGTCCCCCTTCGTGCCCTCGGGCGACAGGCCGAGAGAGGCGCCGACGCCGTTGAAGTCCCCGCCCAGCTTGAGCGTGGCAGAGGTCAGGACGACGGACCGGTCACTGAAGAGCTTTTCTCGCAGCAGCCCCGATACGGAGAGCGGGGCGACACGCAGAGAGGCCCCGTAACGGTCGTGCCGCTCGCACCAGACGACGTCGTACTCGGAACCGTTGGCGATCCGCTCCGCGACACCGTGGATGCTTTCGACCGCCGCTAGTGCCTGCTTGCGTACCGCGTCCTCATCCTGGACGGACTTGTCGCGGGTAGAGCCGATGGCCGAGATGACGTTACGGGCGGCGTCACGCAGCGCCATGATGGCGTATCCAAGATCCTCCGGGATCTCTTCGAGCCGCCCGGGAAGCGCGAGCTCCATCAGCCGCTCGAAGGACTCCGCCGCGGTCTGGAGAGCGTCGGCGGCCTTCTCGTTGACCAGCTTGGCTGCCCGGCGGACGGCCCGGTTGACCTGCCCGGGGCTGAGTTCGCCGGTCGCGACGCCGGTCACCCGTGAGACCAGCTCGTGGGCTTCGTCGACGATCAGGACCTCGTGCTGAGGGAGCACGGGGGCGCCCTCGATGGCGTCGATGGCGAGGAGAGCGTGGTTGGTCACGACGACGTCGGCGAGCTTGGCCCGCTCGCGGGCCGCCTCGGCGAAGCATTCCGCTCCGTACGCGCATTTCGACGCGCCCAGACACTCCCGCGAGGAGACGGAGACCTGACCCCAGGCACGGTCGGAGACACCGGGGGTGAGATCGTCGCGGTCGCCCGTCTCGGTCTCGTCCGCCCAGTCGCGCATGCGCAACAGATCCTTGCCGAGCTTGCTGGTCGGAGCGGCGGCTTCGAACTGGTCGAAGAGCCCGTCCTCCTCTTCCTGCGGTACGCCCTCGTGGAGCCGGTGCAGGCAGAGATAGTTCGACCGCCCCTTGAGCATGGCGAACTCGGGGCGCCGGCGCAGCAGCGGATGCAGCGCCTCGACCGTACGCGGAAGATCACGCTCCACGAGCTGGCGCTGCAGGGCCAGGGTCGCCGTCGCCACGACGACGCGCTCGCCGTGCGCCAGGGCCGGCACCAGGTAGCCGAGTGACTTTCCGGTGCCGGTGCCGGCCTGGACGAGCAGGTGGGCATTGTCGTCGATGGCTCCGGCCACGGCCTCGGTCATGGCGACCTGGCCGGGCCGCTCCGTGCCGCCGACGGCGGTGACGGCGGCATGGAGGAGCTCGGGGAGGGAGGGCTTCGTCATAGCCCGTCCAGCCTACGGGGCACCACTGACAACCCGGGTCACACCCGGCGAGCGCATCAGGACAGGTGGAGCGGGTTGGGGACAGTGCCGTGCACCGCGGCGTGCGGGCGGCTGGGGCGGTCGCGATAGCCGTCGAGGTGCAGACGATTGCGGTTCAGGCACAGGCGCTCGATCCGCGGGGTGAGCAGGTCGAAGATCTCGTACCGGTCCTTGAGCTCCGGGAAGCGGGCCTGGTGCCGCAGGATTTCAGCCCGTACGAGTGACCAGAACTCATTCTCTGGAACGCCCAGTTGATCTTCGCACAGGGGCGCCAGATAGCGGAACACACCGACGAACAGGCCGGAATGGATGAACTGTGTGAGAAAGGCGGGAGGCTCGGTCAGCAGGACCTCGCGCACGTCGTCGGGCATGGAGTCGTGCTCGGGCAGTCTCTGCGCGCTCACGTTCACGTCGTCGACGAAGTCCTTGATCGCCAGACGCACCGGGATGTCGTGGTCGTCGAAGACAACGATGGCGTTCTCGCCGTGCGGGGAGAAGACAGTGCCGTAGCGGTACAGGAAGTGCAGCAGCGGGGGCAGCAGCGCGGTGAAGAGCCGTCGGAGCCATGCGGTGGGCGCGAGGCCGGAGCGGGTGACGAGTTCCGCGGTGAAGGCCCGCCCTTCGGGGTCCGTGTGCAGCAGGGATGCCAGCGTGCGGGCGCGCTCTCCGGGGGCCAGCCTGCCCGTGAGCGGCTCGCGCCAGATCGCTCCGAGGAGCTCTCGGTACTGGTACGGGACCTCCGGGAGACCGTCGTACAGGGGGTGCTCGACGGCGACGGATGCGACCTCGCCGAGGAGGATCACCCCGCACTCGTCCCGCAGGAAGGGGTCGGCGTCCCGCAGTCCGTGCACCCAGGCGGTGACGGCGGGCGCCGCCAGGGTGCGCTCGGTGGGCAGTCCTCGCCAGACGAGCGTGTTGAGGACGGCGAGCGGCAGCTTCACCGTATGCCGGTCGGGACGGCTCGTATTGAGGAACGTACGGATGGACTGCTGCGGCAGCCGTACGTCGCCGTCCGTGGGGAGCGGCACGATGGCGCCCTGGGCGACGGCGGGGGCGAAGAGCGGCAGGACCACTTCGTCCCACTGCCAGGGGTGCACGGGCAGATAGAGGTACCGCTCGGGGTCCAGGCCGCGGGCGAGGAGCGCGGCAGCGAACGACTCGCGGGTGGGGACGTCGAGTTCGCGTGCGTAGAGGCGCTCGGGCGTGGCCAGTAAGGGGACTCCGCGGTAGCCCGCGAGCTCGGTGCTGACCGCGATCCAGGGAAGCGTGGCCGGTGTACGGGCTTCGGGGGCCCAGCGGGCGGTGTCGGTGGCGGAGAAGCCGAGGCGGCCCTTGTTGAGGACGAGCCAGGGGTGGCCGGTCTGGTGCCCTTCGAGTTCCGCGTACCCGAGGTCGGCGAGGTGCGCGGCGGACACGGCGGCGTGATCGAGGCGGGCGTCGGCGGCCAGGGTGGCGCTCAGCTCGCGGATGAGGTGGCCGAGGGTGGCTCCGTCGAGGCCGAGGAGGCGGCGGGCGAGGACGACAAAGCGGAGGGGGTCGCCGAAGGGGCGGCCTTCGGCGGTGGCGTCGGCGTGCACTTGTGCGTCGGCGTCGCGCTCGTGCAGTTCGATCGATGCCGGATTCACGCGCCAGCTGCCGTAGGCGCCGCGAACCGCCCGGAAGGAGAGCGTGCCGCCGTCGTCGAGCGGGAGGGTGTGACGGTCGCCGGCGGGCGGCGGCACGGGCTCGATGATCTCCTCGTACGCGAACTCACCGAGCATCTTGGCGAGGAGGCGGCGGGCTGCCAGGTCCCAGGTGCCCGGTTTCAGTTCGGGTGGAGTCGGCAGCGGGAGCGGGTCCTCGAAGTCATGGGCGACAGCGGGCTTCGGCACGGGGACTCCTCGAGGTGGAACCTATTCGGGGCGAGCGGTGTATGAGAAGTAGCGGGTTGTTCACAGCAGGTTTCGCAGGGCGCGGTCGCGGACCATGAGCGCGGCTCGCTTGTCGGGGAGGTCGAGTTCGGCTGAGAAGCGGAAGCCGGCCCGGAGGAAGGCGGAGACGGAGGGGGTGTTGCGCATGTCCGGTTCGGCGACGACGCGTGCGCAGAGGGGACGCCTGTCGAGTACGAGGTCGGCGACGGCTCGCAGGAGGGTGGTGCCGAGGCCGCGGCCGCGGTCGGCGACACCGCCGACGAGGAGATGGATGCCGGTGTCGTGCGGGCGGGCCGGGTAGTGGCGGGCCAGCGGGTCGAGGTCGGCGCGGTAGATCTCCCAGTAGCTCATGGGTACGCCGGCCAGTACGCCGAGGCAGGGTGCGCTGCGGCCGTCGCCGTCGAGCTGGGTCCGCAGGTGGGCGGCGGTGACCTCTTGCGGACCCGCCAGCTCCCAGAAGGCGGCGACAGCCGGATCGTTCATCCACCTGCTGATGAGCGGCAGGTCCCGCTCGATGCGTACGGGAACGAGCTGGAAGACGCCGCCGGAGGTAGTCACGGGACCCCAGTCGGCGGGGGTGTCGAGGAGGTCGTCGCCGACGGCGCGGGGGCCGCTCACCGGGCCGTCGTCACCGAAGAGCGCGATGAGCTCTTCGGTGAGCCGCAGGTCGAGGGTGTCCTCGGTGCTGGATCCGGCGCGGGGAGCGGAGTTGGTTCCTGCGTCGGTGCTCGCATCGGCGGGAGGCACGGCGACGCTCCTCTCAGCAGTTCGGTTGGGGCATGTTCCTTCAGGTACGAAGGGGGTTGGCGATGGTGACGTAGACGGACTGGGTGTCGACCGGGCCTTCGAGTTCGTCGAGGCCGTGCAGCCGGGTGAGCAGGTTGGCCTTGCAGCGGAGGCTGGGGCTCTCCAGGAGTTGGGCGGGAAGCGAGGAGCCGAGGGCGCTGTTCTTCGCGAGGAACTGTCGCAAGGCGGCGATCAGAACGCGCTCGTCGGCCAGCCGCTGGGCCCCGAACGCCCCGATCAGGCCGAAGACGTTGTTGATGCCGAGGTAATAGGCGAAGCGTTCGTCGGTGACGTCGTCGGGGACGAAGGTGTCGCTGGTGGCGCCGATGCCGGGAAGGCGGCGTTCGAGTTCGGCGCGGTGGGATTCGCGGAAGTAGTAGCCCTGGTTGTCGCGGTAGCGGCCGCCGACGGGCCAGCCGTCGGGGGCGAGGAGGACCAGGGTGTTCTGCTGATGGGCCTCCAGCGCTACCCCTGCTGTGCCGTCCAGCCAGAGCACCGGGCGTACGACGTGGTCGAGGTAGCGCAGGAACCACTCGGCGGCGACTGCTCCGGTGGGCCGGCCGGTCCGGGCGGCGAGCCGGGCGACGACTTCGGCGAGGCGGGAGTGCATCCCGGTGCGGCCCGGCCAGGGGCGCGGGGCGGTGAGGCCGGCGATGCAGACGGCGTCGTCGCCGGGGCCGAACGGGTTGTGGCGCAGCAGGGCGTCGAGGCCGGGGATCGGTTCGCCGTCGGTCGTGTCCACGGCGAGCCATGCCGGGTCGCGGACGATGTCGAAGCCGGGGTGGGCGGACTGCCATTCCTCGGCCAGCCCGCCGCGCAGCAGCCGGTGGACTTCGACGCCGCGGTGGAGTTCCTTGCGGAGGTTTTCACGACGGGAGTTGGTGATGCGTACGCCGAGCGAGAGCTTGAGCATGGCGGGCGAACCGGGGCGGTGCACGGTACGGACGGAGGAGGTGGGGTGCCACGGGGCGCCGTGTGGGCCAAGGTCGTGGAGGAGACCCTGCTCCAGGAGCGCCGCGACGGCAGGCCGGTGCGTGAGCTCGCGGGCCTGCCAGGGGTGGAGGGGCAAGGGCACCGAGTGGTCGGGCAGCGGGAGGCCTTCGGCCAGTCGGACGACGAGCTGCTCGACGGAGACAGCGCGGCCTCGTTCGGTCCAGGCCGAGTCCTCGGCCAGTACGGACCGGTCGACAGCCATCCAGTGCAGCGGAAAGGAGCCGTGCAACTCGGGTGAGTACAGGAGCGCCTCGGCCTCGGAGAGGCCCTCTCGGCTCTTGGGCGTCGGGTGCAGCGGGTGCCCGAGGAGAAGGGACTGTTCCGCACTGAGGAACAGGTCGGCCTCTGCGGCCGGGCCGGGGTGCCGGCGCCGCTCTGCGATGAACGCGGCGGTGCGCCGCACCGAGTCGGCGACCCGGCCGACCAGGTCCGCGCCTTCGCGCTGGCCGGCCTCGCGGCCGAGGAGGGCGGCGACCGTGACGGCGTCGGCGGAAGGAGCGCCCTGCGGTCCGCCTTCCAGCGCCGGCATGCCGAAGCGGTGCCATCCGGTGGCCGACCAGTAGCGGACGGGGACGAGCAGCGCGGTGCCGCTGGCGTCGAGCGGGATGCGCAGGGTGGGGCCCAGTGGCCGGGTGAGGTCGTTCTCCCGGACCCAGCAGCGCAGCAGGTTTTCGACGGCTGCCGCCTCTGCCGCCGTGTGCGGGTCGGGGTGGTCGAGAAGGTCCGCGGCCGTGCCCGCTGCCTGCGGGCGTGCGCCTGGCCCCGGCGTGCGCGGCTCCCCGTGGGTGCTGCCCTTCTGCCGGGGCACCTTGGCCTCGTCGACCACGAGACGGCCGTGCGGACCGCCCTGTCCTCGGTCGTGGGCGGTGGGACGGTCTTCGGCCTCGGACGCATCGGGTGCGGGAGTGGAGTTCACGGGGGTCTTCCTTGGGACGAGGTCCGGGGTCAGTTCGACAGCCCGGTCTGTGGCCGGTGGTACGAAGAGCGCTCGGCGGCCGACAGCGCGTCGGCCAGACGGTCGAGGACCGCCGAGGCCTGTTCATCAGTGAGGGTGAGAGGAGGCAGCAGACGTACGACGCCGGAGTGCCGCCCGCCGAGCTCGACGATGAGTCCGCGCTCCAGACACTCCTGCTGGACGGCGGCGGCCAGAGCGGGCGCCGCCGGGGGCGCGCCCGTGGACGTACGGCCGTCCGCGTCCGGATCGGCGTCGGGGTCGACGAGCTCCACGCCGATCATCAGCCCCCGGCCGCGTACGTTCCCGATGCAGGGGTGATCGGCGGCCAGCCCCTGCAACTGGCCCATCATGCGTGCGCCGAGCACGCCGGCGCGCTCGGCGAGCCGGTTCTCGCGTACGTACGCCAGGGTGGCGGCGCCCGCCGCCATGGCGAGCTGGTTGCCGCGGAACGTACCGGCGTGAGCGCCCGGCTCCCAGGCGTCGAGGTCTGCCCGGTAGACCACGACGGCCAGCGGGAGGCTGCCGCCGATGGCCTTGGACAGGACCATCACATCGGGCACGACGCCACTGTGCTCGACCGCCCAGAAGGTGCCGGTCCTGCCGACTCCGGTCTGCACCTCGTCCGCGATGAGCGGGATGGAGCGGTCCGCCGTGATCCGGCGCATCCGGCGCATCCAGTCGTCCGGCGCGGGGATGACGCCGCCCTCCCCCTGCACGGGTTCGAGGATCATCCCGGCCGGGGCCGCCACCCCGCTCTTGGGGTCGTCGAGGAGGTTCTCGGTCCAGCGGGCGGAGAGTTCGGCGCCGCGTTCGCCGCCCACCCCGAAGGGGCAGCGGTAGTCGTACGGATAGGGCAGGCGCGTCACCCGTACGTCCTGCGCACCGCCCGACGCGTCGAGGGCGCCCGCCGTCATGCCGTGGTACGCCCCGGTGAAGGACAGCAGTCCGCTGCGTCCGGTGGCCGTGCGTACGAGTTTGAGCGCGGCCTCGACCGCGTCCGTACCCGCCGGGCCGCAGAACTGCACCCGCGCGTTGTCGGCGAGTCCACGTGGCAGCGTCGCGAAAAGCTCGGTGATGAACGCGTCCTTCACGGGGGTCGCGAGGTCCAGCACATGGAGCGGGGCGCCGGAGTCGAGCACCTTCTTGATGGCCTCCAGGACCACGGGGTGGTTGTGCCCGAGAGCCAGGGTCCCCGCCCCCGAGAGGCAGTCGAGGTAACGGCGCCCGTCCGCTCCCTCGATCGTCAGCCCCCGCGCGCGTACGGGAACGATGGGCAGCGACCGCGCGTACGTACGGGCGGAGGACTCGCGCAGCGACTGGCGCCGCAGGATCCCTTCGTGCGCGGTCGTCAGCACCGCAGCGGCAGGTTCGGTCACGGCCACGTCTCTTGGTCCTCCCGCAGTGAAGCTTCCGTCGTGCGCAGTTGTCTCCAAGTGCGTGCCCATTAGGGCTGAACGCCGACCCTGCGTCCCCCGTACGTACCAACGACGGTGGCGCCGGGGGATCACGGGCAATAAGAAGATCCTTACGTCGGGGGAACCGCGGCCCTGCCGCGCGCCGTCCCCATCGGCACCGGCATAGTGGGGACCGCACTCCGGCCCGGAGCTCCGCCGTCGGGGTGCGCGATGTGTGCATCGTTCGCAGAGTTCGCAGAGTTCGCTGAAGAAGATTTCGAAGTCCCAGGGGGATCAAGCATGCGACCCATTCGCCCGACCATCGCAACACGTGGCGGGAGGAGCGCGCGTCGCCGAACCTCCCCTGTATTCGCCGCTGTCGGCCTTGCCGCCGTCCTCGCCCTGACCGCGACAGGCTGCGGTCCGAGCGAGCAGGACAACGCGAGCGGCGATCCGAGTGCCGGCACCAGCCAGGCCGCCGACGGCAAGATCGTCATCCCCGACGACCTGAAGGACCGGCTCAAGGAGCACGGCGTCGATCTGGACAAGTGGAAGGGCGGCGCCTGGAAGGACTGGAGCAGGGACGACTGGCTCCGCGAGGCCGAGGACTACATCAACCCGATCATCGAGGACCTCTGGGACCCGGACCGGATGCGGGACGCGGAGCAGCCCGACAAGCCGGTGGACAACGACATTTCCGGTGACGAGGGTGTCACCGACCCGACGCCCGCGCCGGTCCAGGCACAGCCCGTCAAGACCCCGTACACGACGAGCACTCCCGAGGCCGGGAAGCTCTTCTTCGACGGTCCCCAGGGTTCGATGGTCTGCTCCGCGACCGTCATCAAGGACCCGGCGCATCCCGGCAAGTCCAACATGGTGTG
Source organism: Streptomyces sp. NPDC002994 (assembly GCF_040611155.1). NCBI lineage: Bacteria > Bacillati > Actinomycetota > Actinomycetes > Kitasatosporales > Streptomycetaceae > Streptomyces > Streptomyces sp. NPDC002994. Next base: position 56,810 of record NZ_JBEXNQ010000026.1, on the reverse strand, counting down.
GACGGCCGGCCACTGTGTGCACGCCGGCAAGAAGGGCGGCTGGTACCGCAACATCGCCTTCGTCCCGTCGTACAACGACACCGGCAAGTCGGCCAAGGAGCTCGACGGCGCGCCGAAGAACGAGAAGGAAATCATGCCGCACGGCGTGTGGTGGGGCGACTGGGCACAGACGTCCGAGCAGTGGATCGCCCAGGGCGGCCCGACCGGCGGCGAAGGCGCTCCGTACGACTACGCGGTGCTGCACGTCACCCCGGAGAAGGGCAAGGGCGACGGCAAGTCGCTTGAGGAGACAGTCGGTTCGGCTCTTCCGGTGGAGTTCAACGCGCCGGCCACACCTGAGATCTCGAGCATGACGGCGACGGGTTACCCGGCCGCCCCGCCCTTCGACGGCCAGAAGCAGTACCAGTGCGCCGACAAGCCGGGACGCCTGTCCATCAAGGCCGGTGAGCCGACGATGTACCGCATCGGCTGCACCATGACGGGTGGTTCCTCCGGCGGTGGCTGGACGGCCCTCGGCCAGGACGGCAAGCCCGCGCTGGTCTCCAACACCTCGATCGGCCCGGTGACGGCCGGCTGGCTGGCCGGGCCGCGCCTGGGCACGGAAGCCAAGGGAATCTACGACGCGGTGAGCGGAAAGTTCGCCAACCAGTAGGTGCAGTCGTTCAGTGAATGCTGGTCAGGGGCCCTCGGCGGGTGTGCCGGGGGCCCCTGACCTGAACTACAGGGGGAATGGTTTCCATGCGCTCCATACGTCCGTTGCTCGCCGCCACCGCAACCGTGGCGGCTCTCGCTCTGACGGCCACCGCGTGTGGCCCCGGCGAGGAACAAGCCGCCGGCGAGGCGGCCGACAGGCCCAGCGCTTCCGCACCCGCCGGGGGCGCGGAAGCCGCCCTTCCCGCCGACCTCGCCGACAAGCTCAAGGAGCACGGAGTCGACGTCGACAAGTGGAGGGACGGCGGCTGGAAGGACTGGGACAAGAAGGACTGGCTGCGCAAGGCCGAGGACTACGTCAACCCGGTCATCGAGGGCCTGTGGAAACCCGAACGGATGAAAACGGCGAAGGCCCCGGCCAAGACGATGGCCACTGCCGGCACATCCGGCGGGCAGGGCGTGTCCGACCCTGAGCCGCGTCCGGTCGAGGCCGAGCGGGAGAAGACCCCGTACCACGACCACGCGGCGCCCGTCGGCAAGGTCTTCTTCGACTCCCCCGAAGGCTCGATGGTCTGCTCCGCGACCGTCGTCAAGGACCCGGAGAACCCCGGCAAGTCCAACCTGGTGTGGACGGCCGGCCATTGTGTGCACGCGGGTCAGGCCGGCGGCTGGTACCGCAACATCGCCTTCGTTCCCGCCTACAACGACCTGGGCAAGTCGGCGGCCGCCCTGGAGAACGCCCAGCAGCGGGAGATCTCCCCGTACGGCGTCTACTGGGCCGACTGGGTCTCGACCTCGGGCGAGTGGATCCGGGACGGCGGCCCGACGGGCGGCGCGGGCGCTCCGTACGACTACGCCGTCATGCACGTGAAGCCCGAGAACGGCGGCAAGTCGCTCGAGGAGACCGTGGGCAACGCCCTGCCGGTCAGCTTCAGCGCCTCCGACACCACGAGCATCGACGCGATGGGCGCCTGGGGCTACCCGGCCGCGCCCCCGTACAACGGCCTGATCATGCACAAGTGCGTGGACCGTCCGACCCGCCTGTCGATCAGCCCCGGTACGCCCACGATGCACCGCATCGGCTGCACCATGACCGGCGGTTCCTCCGGCGGCGGCTGGTTCGCCACGCAGCCGGACGGCAAGTTGGCGCTCGTCTCCAACACCTCGATCGGCCCGGTGACTTCGGGCTGGCTGGCGGGCCCGCGCCTGGACAAGGGTGCTGAGCGGATCTTCACGACGATGAGCGAGAAGTACGGCAGCAAGTAGCCACCGCGGAGCGCACACGCCGCCGCACAGCCCGAAGGCCCGCTCCCTCGTCGTGAGGGGCGGGCCTTCGGTATCGCTTTCCCGTACTAGCGAGTCGCCGGGACGTACGGCGCCAGGTCCGCCGCCAGCTCCTCGTGCACGCGCACCCTGATCAGCGTGCCTTCCCCGGTGTGCTCCTCGGAGATCACCTCGCCGTCGGCGTGTGCCCGCGAGACCAGCCCGCCGTGCGTGTACGGCACGAGAGCCTCGATCTCGACCTCGGGCCGGGGCAGCTCCGAGTCAATGAGCGCCAGCAGCTCCGCCATGCCCGCGCCCGTACGGGCCGACACCGCGATCGCGTGGCGTTCGATCCGCAGCAGCCGCTGCAGCACGACCGGGTCCGCCGCGTCCGCTTTGTTGATAACCACGATCTCGCGCACGTTCAGCGCGCCGACGTCGCGGATCACTTCGCGTACGGCCGCCAGCTGCTCCTCCGGCGCCGGGTGCGAACCGTCCACCACGTGCAGGATCAGGTCGGACTCGCCGACCTCCTCCATCGTGGAGCGGAACGCCTCGACGAGGTGGTGCGGCAGGTGCCGGACGAATCCGACGGTGTCGGCGAGCGTGTAGACCCGTCCGCTCGGCGTTTCCGCGCGGCGGACGGTCGGGTCGAGGGTGGCGAACAGTGCGTTCTCCACCAGCACGCCCGCGCCCGTGAGGCGGTTGAGCAGCGAGGACTTACCGGCGTTGGTGTATCCGGCGATCGCGACCGAAGGCACCTGGTTGCGCTTGCGCTCCTGGCGCTTGATGTCGCGGCCGGTCTTCATCTCCGCGATCTCCCGGCGCATCTTCGCCATCTTCTCGCGGATCCGTCGCCGGTCGGTCTCGATCTTGGTCTCACCGGGACCACGGGTGGCCATACCGCCGCCACCACCGGAACCGGCGCCGCCCATCTGCCGGGACAGCGACTGACCCCAGCCGCGCAGTCGCGGCAGCATGTACTGCATCTGCGCCAGCGCGACCTGGGCCTTGCCCTCGCGGGACTTGGCGTGCTGGGCGAAGATGTCCAGGATCAGGGCGGTGCGGTCGACCACCTTGACCTTGACGACGTCTTCGAGGTGGATGAGCTGGCCGGGACTGAGCTCACCGTCGCAGACGACGGTGTCGGCCCCGGTCTCGAGCACGATGTCGCGGAGTTCGATGGCCTTGCCCGAGCCGATGTACGTGGCCGGGTCCGGCTTGTCACGGCGCTGGATGACGCCGTCGAGCACGAGGGCGCCCGCGGTCTCCGCGAGAGCCGCCAGCTCGGCCAGCGAGTTCTCAGCGTCGAGCACGGTTCCCGAGGTCCAGACACCGACCAGCACCACACGCTCCAGGCGCAGCTGCCGGTACTCGACCTCGGTGACGTCTTCGAGCTCGGTGGAGAGGCCGGCCACGCGTCGCAGCGCGGCACGGTCGGAGCGCTCGAACTGGTCGCCGTCCCGCTCCTCGTCGACTTCGTAGCTCCAGGCGACGTCCTCTTCCATCAGGGCATCGGCCCGAAGGCTCTCGGTCACGTTCTCCGTGAAGCTCTGTGCGTCCTTGGAAGCGGAAGAAGAGGAGGTCATTGGATCCTTACGTCGATAGAAAAGTCGGTTACGTTAGTCACAACGCGTGACGTGGGCGGAAGATTCCCGAAGTGTCCGGAGGTCCCCCGTCCCGGCAGCGCCGACGACCCGTTGATAGTGGCACGGTGCGCCCCGGGCCGTCACTCCGGTTTATGCCCGCTTCCCTGCCGCCTTACCTGCCGCCTTACCTGCCGCCTCGCTCCGCCAGTCCGGGTGCCCCGGCATGGCCGGCGTCTTCTTGCCGTACAGCCACTCCTTGAAGAAGCCGGACAGGTCCCGGCCCGCGATCTCCGACGCGAGGCTCGTGAAGTCGCCGGTCGTGGCCGTGGAGTCCCGGTGGTCGCTGACCCACCGCCGCTGCAGCCGTCCGAACGCGTCCTTCCCGATCTCCTGGCGCAGCGCGTACAGCACGAGCCCGCTGCCGTCGTAGACGACCGGCCTGAAGAGGCTGATCTTCTTCCCCGGGTCGGGGCTCCGGGGAGCGGCGGGCGGTCCGCCCTGCTCCCGCCACGTGTCCGACTGCGCGTACGCCCGGCGCATCCTGTCCTCCAGCGGCTGCTTCGCGTGTTCCTCGGCGTACCGCGCCTCGTACCAGGTGGCGTGCCCTTCGTTGAGCCACAGGTCGGACCAGGAGCGCGGCGAGACGCTGTCGCCGAACCACTGGTGCGCCAGTTCGTGGACCATGATCGATTCGACGTACCAGGCGGGCAGGTCGGTACGGGTGAACAGCGACCGTTCGAAGAGCGACAGCGTCTGTGTCTCCAGCTCGAATCCCGTGTCCGCGTCGGCGACGAGCAGCCCGTACGTCTCGAGGGGATAGCGGCCGACCTGCCGCTCCATCCATTCGAGCTGCGCGGGTGTCTTCTTCAGCCACGGTTCGAGCCGCGCGCGGTACGCGGTGGGCACGACATCGCGTACGGGAAGCCCCTTCGGCCCGCTCCTGTGCACCACGGTCGACCGGCCGACAGAGACCTGCGCGAGTTCGGTCGCCATGGGATGGCTGGTCCGGTACGTCCAGGTGGCACCGCCCGCCGCCTTTTCGGCCCTTCCCACCGGCAGCCCGTTGGTGACTGCCGTCATGCCCTTCGGAGCGGTGACACGGAACGTGAAGAACGCCTTGTCCGCGGGATGGTCGTTGCACGGGAACACGCGGTGCGCCGCGTCGGCCTGGTTGGCCATGGCGAGACCGTCGCGCGTACGCACCCAGCCGCCGTCCGCGCCCTCCTTGGGGCTGGGATGGCTCGTGTGCCGGACGGTGATCCGCAGCGGCCATCCCTCGTACACCGGCTCCTCGGGCGTGACGATCAGGTCCTCCCCCGCCGTCGCGAACGCCGCCCGCTCGCCGTTCACCTCGACCGACGCGACGGTGCCGTGCGAGAAGTCGAGGTTGACCCGGTCGAGCTGCTCCGTGGCCACGGCGTCGATCTTCGTGACGGCGTCCAGGGGCTTGCTGTTGCTTCCGCCGTACGTGAAGGAGATGTCGTACGCGCGAACGTCGTATCCGGGGTTCCCCAGGTGCGGGAAGAGCGGATCGCCGATGCCGAGCGCGACGGGTGGTGCGGGGGCGGGCACGGTCGCGGCGACGAGGGTGGCCGATGCGGCGGCCAGCAGGGCGGCACGCAGGCGCCGGGAGGTGAGCAGCATGATCTACCGCTATCAGCGCCCTCCCCGGCCGCCGTGACGGCGCGCGACGCTCCCACTCGAAAGAGCTCTGTGTTCGATCAAGCGGTGGTCCGGTCAGCGGTGGTCCGGCCGGGCTCCTGCTCGCTCAGGCACCGGCGGGATGCTGGGCGCGGCCCACGTCGTACACACCCGGCACCTCGCGCATCGCGCGCATCAGCGCGGGAAGCAACGCGGCGTCGGGGAGCTGGAGCGTGTACGTGTGTCGCACGCGCTGCTCGCTCGGCGGTTCCACGGTGGCCGAGACGACCGCCGCTCCCGCGGTGGCGATGGCCTCGGTGAGGTCGGCGAGGAGTCGCGGGCGGCCGAAGGACTCGGCGACGAGGGTGACCCGGCAGTCGCCCGTGGCCAGCCAGCGCACGCCCACGGGCTCCCGCCCGCGCGCCTGCATCCGGCCCACCGCCGGGCACTCCTCGCGGTGCACGGTGACGACGCCGCCGCGCACCGCGAAGCCCGTGACGGCGTCGGGCGGTACGGGCGTACAGCAGCCCGCGAATCGTACGGTCGCGTCCGGCAGGTCCACGACGGCGTTCTCGGCGACCCGGCGCACCAGCGTGTCGATGCCGGGGGCCGGTGCCGCCCCTCCCCCGGGCCTGGGCTCCGGCGGCCGGCCGGCTCCTCCCGGCGCGGTTGCCTCGTCCTGCGGATGGGCGGAGAGCCAGCCGCTGATGGCGATCCTCGCGGCGGGCGTACGGGCGTGGTCGAGCCACTCGGGCGAGGGCCCCGAGCCGATGTCGTGGGCGAGGAGCAGCTGCACCGTGTCGCCGTCGCTGAGCACCGTGCTGAGCGTCGCCAGCCGGCCGTTGACCCGCGCGCCGATGCAACGGTGCGCCGCCTCGCCGTACTGGGCGTACGCCGCGTCCACGCAGCTCGCACCGGCCGGCAGCCCCAGCACGGCGCCGTCCGAGCGGAACACGGTGATCTCGCGGTCCTCGGCGAGGTCCGCGCGCAGCGACGTCCAGAAGGTGTCCGGGTCGGGTGTGGCCTCCTGCCACTCCAGCAGCCGGGAGAGCCAGCCCGGCCTCGTGGGGTCGGCGCGCTCCCCTTCGACGGCGGGCTCCGTCCCGTCGGTCGGCGTGTAGGGGTTGCCGAGGGCGACGACTCCCGCCTCCGCCACCTTGTGCATCCGGTGCGTACGGATGAGGATTTCGGCAACCTCGCCGTCCGGACTCGCGACGGCGGTGTGCAGTGACTGGTAGAGGTTGAATTTGGGCGCCGCGATGAAGTCCTTGAACTCGGAGATCACCGGCGTGAAGCAGGTGTGCAGTTCACCCAGTACGCCGTAGCAGTCGGCGTCCTCCGCGACGAGCACCAGCAGCCGTCCGAAGTCCGTGCCGCGCAGTTCGCCGCGTTTGAGCCTGACCCGGTGCACCGAGACGAAGTGCCGGGGCCTGACGAGCACTTCGGCGGCCAGACCGGCTTCCCGCAGCACTTTCCTGACCTCCTCCGCGATGACGTTCAGCGGGTCGCCCGCGGTCGCGTCCGCCGCGATGAGGGCGCGCGTGTGCTCGTACTCCTCGGGGTGGAGGATCGCGAAGACCAGGTCCTCCAGCTCGGTTTTGAGGGCCTGTACGCCGAGCCGTTCGGCGAGCGGGATCAGGACGTCGCGGGTGACCCTGGCGATCCGGGCCTGCTTCTCGGGGCGCATCACGGTGAGGGTGCGCATGTTGTGCAGCCGGTCGGCGAGCTTGATCGACATGACCCGGACGTCGTTGCCGGTGGCGACCAGCATCTTGCGGAAGGTCTCGGGTTCGGCCGCGGCGCCGTAGTCGACCTTCTCCAGTTTCGTCACACCGTCGACGAGGAAACACACCTCCTCGCCGAACTCGGAGCGCACCTGGTCGAGCGTCACATCGGTGTCCTCGACGGTGTCGTGCAGGAGCGCCGCGGTCAACGTGGTGGTCTCGGCGCCGAGTTCGGCGAGGATCAGTGTCACGGCCAGCGGATGCGTGATGTACGGCTCGCCGCTCTTGCGCATCTGCCCGCGGTGCGACGACTCGGCCAGTACGTACGCCCTGCGCAGGATGGTGAGGTCCGCGTCGGGATGGTGGGCGCGGTGGGCGTCCGCGACGTGGCCGATCGCGTCGGGCAGCCGGTCGCGCGAGGTGGGGCCGAGCAGTGCGACGCGGCCGATCCTGCGGAGATCGAGCCTGGTGCGGCCACGCCTGCGGCTGGTGGCACCTGGGTTGGCGGCCTCTGCACTCATGGGGCACCTCCGGCAGCGTCGACCGGCGGTGGACGGGTGGACCCACGTCCCCGGCCGGTGCTTGATGCTACCGAGCCCACCACGCCCCGCAGTCCCGCTCCCGCCCAGCGTGAACCGGATCACCCATTCGAGCGAAGCTCTATGCGATGCCCGTTTCCCGCTGGTCGTACGGGCCTCGGGAGACGTAGTGCTACCGGGCCGGAGCGATCCACTCCGGATCGATGGTGCCCTCGGCGACGATCACGGCGGGCCCGGTCATCTCGACGGCCCCGTCCGGCTGCTCGGTGATCACCAGTCGCCCGCCGGGGAGGTCCACGGTGTACGTCACGGGCTCACCGGTGGCGGCGGGATCCGCGCCGTCCCTGCGGGCCGCTGCGACGGCCACGGCGCACGCGCCCGTACCGCAGGAGCGGGTCTCGCCCGAGCCGCGCTCGTGCACGCGCATCGCGACGTGGCGCGGGCCGCGGTCGACGACGAACTCGACGTTGACGCCCTGCGGGTAGGCGGAGGCGGGGCTGAAGGGCGGGGCGGTGAACAGATCGCCGGCGTGGTCCAGGTCGTCGACGAAGGCGACGGCGTGCGGGTTGCCCATGTTCACATGGCGGGCCGGCCATTCGCGGTCGCCCACAGAGACCGTTACGTCGCCCTCCGGGAGAACCGCGCGGCCCATGGAGACAGTGATGTCACCGGTGTCGCCGATGTCGCCGCCGGCCTCGGCCTTGGCGATGTGCACCTGCTTGACGCCGCCGCGGGTGGCGACGGCCAGGTCACCCTCGCCGACGAGGCCCGCGCGCTGGAGGTAGCGGGCGAAGACGCGGACGCCGTTGCCGCACATCTCGGCGATCGAACCGTCGGCGTTGCGGTAGTCCATGAACCACTCGGCCGCGTCCGCCATCGGCCGGGCCTCGGGATGCTCGGCGGACCGTACGACATGCAGCAGGCCGTCGCCGCCGATTCCCGCCCTGCGGTCGCACAGTTTCGCGACGAGGGACGAGGGCAGGTCGATGTTGTTGCCCGGGTCCGGGACGATCACGAAGTCGTTCTCGGTCCCGTGGCCCTTGAGGAAGGCGATCGGCGAGGTACTCACGGCGTCAATCGTACGGGGCGGGTACGACAGCCGGTCAGCGGAGGCGGGCCACGCGCCAGACCGCCAGCGCGACCAGGCCACTGCCCACGACGACGTACAGCGCGATCAGCCGCCAGTCGGGCCGCTTGCCCGACTCCCTGGACGGCAGGCCCGGCCAGGTGTGCCCCACGCGGCGGGCGGCCATCATGCCCCAGCCCGCGGCGCAGCAGCTGATGAGCAGTCCCAGCATGGCGACGACCGCTCCGCCGTCGCCGAACTCGAAGGCGAGGGGGAAGGCGAACATCAGGGACCCCATGGCGGCGAGTCCCACGATCGGCGCGAGCTGCCAGATCCGCAGGCGCCGCTGCGGGCGCAGCTCGACCTCGACCTCGGGGCCCGTCCCGGTTCCGGGCGCCCCGTCCTGGTCGTCGGGCCCGTCGGGGCTCAAACGGTCCGGTTCGTCCTGTGCTGTGTCACGAGGGCCGGCTTCCATCGCCACACGCCCTCCCAACTTGGACTCACTGGTCGATCGAAGCTTGATGATGGCACGGGCCCGGGCACCCGGATGACGGGCGGAGCGTCCCGATGCCATCACGTGATCAGGCTGTAACCGCTCGTTCGACCAACGCCAGCGCCCGATGCGGGAGTTCCGCGCGGTCCTGTGCCGCGCCGCTCAGCCAGTGGACCCTGGGGTCCCGGCGGAACCAGGAATCCTGGCGACGGGCGAAACGCTTGGTGGCGCGTACGGTCTCGGCGCGTGCTTCTTCCTCGGTGCATTCCCCCGCCAGCGCGGCCAGTACCTGCTGGTAGCCCAGAGCGCGCGCCGCCGTACGCCCCTCCCGGAGGCCCTGCGCTTCGAGGGTGCGCACCTCGTCCACGAGGCCCGCTTCCCACATGCGGTCGACGCGCAGGGCGATGCGCTCGTCGAGCTCGGGGCGGGCTACGTCGACGCCGATCTGAACCGTGTCGTAGATCGAGTCGGGGCCGGGCAGGTTGGCCGTGAAAGGCTTCCCGGTGATTTCAATCACTTCGAGGGCGCGGACGATGCGCCGGCCGTTGCTCGGCAGGATCGCGCGCCCCGCGTCGGGATCGGCGGCCGCCAGCCGCGCGTGGAGCGCGCCCGGGCCGCGCAGCTCCAGCTCATCCTCCAGGCGGGCCCGTACCGCTGGGTCGGTGCCGGGGAATTCGAGGGCGTCGATGGCGCCCCGTACGTACAGTCCGGAGCCGCCGACGAGGACGGGCGTACGGCCCTCGGCGAGCAGCCGGTCGATCTCCGCGCGGGCGAGCTTCTGGTACTCGGCGACGCTCGCCGCCTCGGTCACGTCCCAGATGTCGAGGAGGTGGTGCGGGATGCCGCCGCGTTCCGCGGGCGTCAGTTTGGCGGTGCCGATATCCATCCCCCGGTAGAGCTGCATGGAGTCGGCGTTGACGACTTCCCCGCCGAAATGCTGGGCGAGGGCGACGCCCAGATCGGACTTTCCGGCTGCCGTGGGGCCGACAACGGCGATGACCCGCGGTGCGGGAGCTGCAGTTCTCACTCGCACAGTCTCGCAAACCTCACGCCCCCTCCCCGAACGAGTTACGTGACGGCACGCGGCCGGGTTCGTTGCCTGTTGCGAGGTTCCGACCGCCGGTTTACGGACCGGTGCCCCCGGGCGACGCAATGAGACGCTCCGGTCGGGCGCGGGATTTCGCCCACACGAGTAAGGTATGGAGCAGATATGGGCGTTTTTGCATGGTTTCGCCGCAAGTCCACGGATGCCGTTGAGGCGTCAACCGAGGAGGCGCAGGCCGCCACTCCGACGGCCGACTCTCCGCAGGCCGCCGCGACGGAAGCTGAGGAAGCCGGTGCCGCAAAGGGCGCCGAGGTTTCCGAGGCCGACGCAGGGGACAACGTGGAGATCCCCAAGCAGCAGTCCGCGGACGAAGCGGCGGACAATGAGGCTGGAGAGAGCGCCCGTAAGTAGTCCCCCGAAGAGCGAAGGTGATCCATGGGCTTCCTGGATTCGTTGAAGGCCAAGCTTGCTCCTGCGAAGGACAAGGTCTCGGAGCTCGCGCAGCAGCACGAGGGCAAGATCGAGCAAGGTCTGAGCAAGGCCGCCAAGGCGGTCGACAGCAAGACCAAGGGCAAGTACAGCAGTCAGATCGAGTCGGGCACGGGCAAGGCGAAGCACGCCCTGGACCGCATCGCGCACAAGGACGACGGGCCTGGCGGAACCGGGGGCCCCGGCACTGGCACCACGCCGCCGCCTTCTCCCCCTCCGGCCGGCTGACACGTGGCCTCCTGAACGACAGCAACGGTGGACGGCCGTGGAGCACATCGCTCCACGGCCGTCCCGTGCTTCCGTCCCGTGCTTTCCGCTGCCCCCTCAGGACCAGACGGCGACGAAGTATCCGACGCCATAGGGGGCGTCCTCGTACAGCAGCTGTCCGGCGAGACCGGCGCCCTCCGCGGCGCCCGCCAGGACCTGCCAGGGCGCCCGGCCCGCCGCCTTGAGTTCGTACGCCAGGTGCTCGTCCAGGGCCGTCAGCGCGGCCGTGTCGGCCGCGCCCAGCGCACGCGCGGCCGCCGCGTCGAACCCCTCGGCCCGTTCGTCCAGATAGCCGGGCGCCTTGAGCGTCCGGCAGGCGCTGCCGTCGCCGAGCACGAGAAGGGCGACCCGTTCCGCCCGTGCGGCGAGTTTCCGGCCCTCCTGTACGCACAGGGCGCCGGCGAGCCGTTCACCGACTCCGAGCCCTTCTACAGGGGCGTCCGCCCACTGCGTACGGGAGAGCAGCCAGGCGCCCACGGAGAGCGACGGCGGAAGCTCACGCTCTGCGGCGCTTCCCGGGAAGCTCTCCTGCGGCGTTTCCGTCGTTCCAAGGAACACTCCGAAATCCACGCCGAAGCCCTTGAAGCTTCCAGTAGCCCCCTGGGCATACGTTTCGGTGCCGTCCTGTCCTGCGGGGCCGACCACGACGAGCAGGTCGGGGCGGGACGCGGCCAGCAGCCCCAGGGCGTCCGCGCAGGCCGTCCGTACGGCGTCGAGTTCCGAGGCGGCACCGGAGGCGACCTCGGGGACCAGCAGGGGCGGGCAGGGGCATACGGCGGCGGCGACAAGCATGCCCGGCAGCCTAGTGCCCCGGCGGAAACCGGTCGCTGCGGTTACCGGGCCGCGGTTACTGGACGGAGCAGCCGCCGGTGGCCACCGGCAGCGGCTCCGGTACGCCGACCTTCGGCAGCCCCAGCAGAACGCCCGCGCCCTGCTGCGGCTCGGCCGTGCGCTTCTCCCAGGCGTCGCCCGCGCGAGTGCGGCGTACCGCCTTGGCGGGGCCCTCGGCCAGCAGGTGGTGGGGTGCGGCGTAGGTGATCTCGACCGTCACCACGTCACCGGGACGTACGTCCTGGTCCGGCTTCGCGAAGTGGACGAGGCGGTTGTCGGGGGCGCGTCCGGAGAGGCGGTGCGTGGCGCCGTCCTTGCGGCCCTCGCCCTCGGCGACCATGACCTCCACGGTCCGGCCCACCTGCTTCTTGTTCTCCTCCCAGGAGATCTCCTCCTGAAGGGCGACCAGACGCATGTAGCGCTCCTGGACGACCTCCTTGGGGATCTGGTCCTCCATGGTGGCGGCCGGGGTCCCGGGGCGCTTGGAGTACTGGAAGGTGAAGGCCTGCGCGAAGCGCGCCTCGCGGACGGTGTGCATCGTCTGCAGGAAGTCTTCCTCGGTCTCGCCGGGGAAGCCCACGATGATGTCGGTGGAGATGGCGGCGTGCGGCATGGCGGCCCGCACCTTCTCGATGATGCCGAGGAAGCGGTCCTGCCGGTACGAGCGGCGCATCGCCTTGAGCACGGTGTCCGAGCCGGACTGGAGCGGCATGTGCAGCTGCGGCATGACGTTCGGCGTCTCGGCCATCGCGGCGATCACGTCGTCCGTGAAGTCACGCGGGTGCGGCGAGGTGAAGCGGACGCGTTCCAGGCCCTCGATCTTCCCGCAGGCGCGCAGCAGCTTGGAGAACGCCTCGCGGTCACCGATGTCGGAGCCGTACGCGTTGACGTTCTGGCCGAGCAGGGTGATCTCGGAGACGCCCTCGGAGACCAGTGCCTCGATCTCGGCGAGGATGTCGCCCGTCCGGCGGTCCTTCTCCTTGCCGCGCAGGGCCGGGACGATGCAGAACGTGCAGGTGTTGTTGCACCCGACGGAGATGGACACCCAGGCGGCGTACGCGCTCTCGCGACGCGTCGGCAGCGTGGAGGGGAACGCCTCCAGCGACTCGGCGATCTCGACCTGCGCCTCTTCCTGGACGCGGGCGCGCTCCAGCAGCACGGGCAGCTTGCCGATGTTGTGCGTACCGAAGACCACGTCGACCCAGGGGGCCTTCTTGACGATGGTGTCGCGGTCCTTCTGCGCGAGGCAGCCGCCCACGGCGATCTGCATCCCGGGCCGCTTCGTCTTCATCGGGGCGAGCCTGCCGAGGTTGCCGTACAGCTTGTTGTCGGCGTTCTCCCGCACCGCGCAGGTGTTGAAGACGACGACATCGGCGTCACCGTCGGCACCCTCCGGCGCCCGCACGTATCCCGCGCCCTCCAGGAGGCCCGAAAGCCGCTCGGAGTCGTGGACGTTCATCTGGCACCCGTAAGTGCGCACCTCGTATGTCTTCTCGCTCATCTCGTACACCAGAGTACGGGGCCGGGACCCCCTGGTCGTCGAGGGGAGTGAACTGGCAGGATCGCGCGCATGCTCAAGGCCCTCCCCCGCATCAGCCGCCGCCGCGCCCTCCTGGGGGCCGTCGCCGCACTCGTGGTGTCCGGACTGCTGCTGTGGTGGCTCCTGCCGCTCGGGGAGTCCGCACCGCGCGGAAAGATCACCTTCAGTACGGGCGTGACGACCGGGGTCTACCAGCGCTACGGCGAGCTCCTGGACAAGGAGGTCGCCCGCGACCTCCCGGACGTGGGCATGGAACTGCGTACCAGCGAGGGCTCGCGGCAGAACCTCGCGCGGCTGGTCAACGGGCAGGCGGATTTCACCATCGCCACCGCGGACGCCGTGGCGCAGTACCAGCAGGACGGCCTCCCGGGAACGAATCGGCTGCGTGCCTGCGCGCGGCTGTACGACGACTACGTGCAGCTCGTCGTTCCGAAGCGTTCCAAGGTGCGGTCAGCGGCCGATCTGCGGAACAAGCGGGTCGCCGTGGGACAGGACGGCTCCGGCGTACGACTGATTTCGAACCGGCTGCTCAAGGCCGCGGGTCTCGATCCCGAGCTGGACATCACGCCGGTGTCCATCGGCATCGACACCATGCCGGGGCGTCTGAAGAAGGGCACGATCGATGCCTTCTTCTGGTCCGGTGGCCTGCCGACCGCCGCCGTCAGGAATCTGTCGGAGCGCTTCGACATCCGGCTCGTACCCCTGGGCGATCTGGTCGACGAGCTGCACGCGGAGGCCGGCCCCGCCCGCCACTACCGGTCCGCCGTGATGCCGGCCGACGCGTACCCGCAGGCGCAGAACGGGGAGGCGGTTTCGACGGTGGCGGTCGCCAATCTTCTGGTGACCACGGACACCGCGGACGCGCGGCTGACCGAGGGGCTCACCCGTACGGTCATAGGGAGCCGGGACAGCATCGGCAGGGAGGTGCACGCGGCCCAGCTGGTGGATCTGCGGACCGCCATCTACACGGATCCGCTGGAGCTGCACGAAGGCGCCCAGCGCTACTACCGGTCGGTCAAGCCGTAGGCGCTGTGCGCGGGACCGTCACGGTCACGCGCAGCCCGTGGGGTTCGTTGCGGGCGTACGAGAGGGTGCCGCCGCCCGCGAGCAGCAGGGCGCGCGAGATGGACAGGCCGAGGCCCGAGCCGGTGACGTTCTGGTGGCGGTTGCTGCGCCAGAAGCGGTCGCCGACGCGCGCGAGTTCGTCGTCGGTCAGGCCGGGGCCGCCGTCGGCGACGGTGATGGTGCAGGACTCGCCGTTGGGTACGACCGTGACCGTGACGTCCTCGCCTCCCGGGGTGAACTTCAGGGCGTTGTCGATCACCGCGTCCAGGGCGCTGGAGAGCGTCACAGGGTCTCCCCAGGCGGTGACGGCCGCAGGGCCTTCCCGGGTGAGGTGTACGCCCTTGTCGTCCGCCAGGGGTCGCCAGGCGGCGGCCCGCTCGGTGACCAGCTCGCCGATGTCGACGATCTGGAGGTGGGCGGGGGCCTGCTCGGCGAGCGCGAGTCCCAGGAGGCTGTCCAGGACCTGGGCGAGACGCTTGCCCTCCGTGCGGACGGAGGCGATCTCCTCGTTGCCCTCGGGCAGTTCGAGGGAGAGGAGTTCGATCCGCAGGAGAAGGGCAGCCAGCGGGTTGCGCAGCTGGTGGGAGGCGTCGGCGACGAAGGCGCGCTGCTGCTCCAGCACTTCCTCGACGTTGTCCGCCATCTCGTTGAACGAGCGGGCGAGACGCCTGAGTTCGGGCGGGCCGCCGGCCACCGCGACCCGCGAGTTCATCAGCCCCGTCGCTATGTCGTGAGTGGCCGCGTCCAGGATGCGTACGGGCCTGAGCACCCACCCGGTCAGCCGGAACGCGGCGCTCACCGCGACCAGCATCGCCGCGACCTCACCCGCCGCGATCAGCAGCCACCCGTGCAGGATCCGCGAACGCATCTGCCCGGTCGGCGAATCGGTGACCACGACCGCGACGACGTCGCCGTCCCGCACCACCGGTGAGGCGACGACAAGACGCCCTTCCTGCCAGGGCCACACCTGAGGGGGATCGTGGCTGCGGCGCTTGCCGAGCGCTTCCTCGAAGGCGTCCCGTCCCTCGCCGCTCTCGGGAACGGCCCAGTTCTCGGGTGCGCTCGCCATCGGGAATTTGTCGCGGTAGAAGACGCCCGCCCTGATTCCGTACACCTCGCTGTAGCTGGCGAGTTCGGTCTCCAGTGTGCGGCGGCGCTCGTCCTGGCCGCTCTCCATGCGTTCGGTGACGAACTGGGCGAGCGCCGCGAAGCGCGCGGTGTCGTCGATCCGGTCGACGACCACGCGCTGCTGCTGCGCGGCGGCCACGCTCAGCGCGAGGGGCAGGCCCAGGGCGAGCAGGATGCCCGCGAGCAGGACGAGGAGCAGCGGGAGGAGGCGGGTGCGCACGTTGCAGTTACCGGGCTACGGGCCCTGTACCGACGCGGCAGGGGCGACGAGCCGGTAGCCGACGCCGCGCACGGTCTCGATGAGCGCGGGCATCCGCAGCTTGGAGCGCAGGGAGGCCACATGCACTTCCAGGGTGCGGCCGGTTCCTTCCCAGCTCGTACGCCAGACCTCGCTGATGATCTGTTCCCGGCGGAAGACGACGCCGGGGCGCTGCGCGAGGAGCGCGAGCAGGTCGAACTCCTTGCGGGTGAGCTGCACTTCGCTGCCGGCGACACTGACGCGGCGCGTGGGCAGTTCGATGCGTACGCCGCCGAGCCGCAGCGCGGTGTCGTCGCCGGGCGCCGGAGCCTCGCCCGCGCCCTTGCGCCGGCTGACGGCGTGGATACGGGCGAGCAGTTCACCGGTGTCGTACGGCTTGACCACGTAGTCGTCGGCGCCGAGGTTGAGGCCGTGGATGCGCGAGCGGACGTCGGCCCGCGCGGTCACCATGATCACCGGGGTGTCGCTGCGCTTGCGGATCTTGCCGCACACCTCGTAGCCGTCCTGGTCGGGCAGCCCGAGGTCGAGCAGCACGCAACCGAAGGGCTCCTTGCCGGCCGGCAGGAGCGCCTGGATCGCCTCCTCGCCGCTGCGGGCGTGGACGACCTGGAAGCCGTGGCGGACGAGGATGGCGGAGAGGGCCGCCGCGACGTGATCGTCGTCCTCGACGAGCAGCAGTCTCATGGCACCCTCCCCCACCGGTGAAATGTTCGTGAACAGGTCTCGCGCAATATGCCTCATGGCATAAACGCCGATGTATCACGTTCCAGTCAAGACCCTTCCCGTTACGGGCATGTTCCGTTATGGAGCCGGTATCCCCGGCCGGAGTCCTGTTCACGCGGAGTGTCCGGTTGCAGCCGGATCGTTATGCTCAATTTCCGCTCAGATGTGATGACGCTGGTCGTAGCGGCTGACTAGGGTCCTCCCAACCGAGGAGGACGGAGCAAGAAGCCGATGAGCGGAGTTTCAGTGACCAAGGCCGCCGATGACGCTGCCCCCGCAGCCGACGACCTGGTCGTGCTGAGCAACGTCAACAAGCACTTCGGCGCGCTGCATGTGCTCCAGGACATCGATCTGACCATCGCCCGTGGCGAGGTCGTGGTCGTCATCGGACCCTCTGGGTCCGGAAAGTCCACGCTGTGCCGCACCATCAACCGCCTGGAGACGATCGACTCCGGCGCGATATCCATCGACGGCAAGCCGCTGCCCCAGGAGGGCAAGGAGCTCGCGCGGCTGCGTGCCGACGTCGGCATGGTCTTCCAGTCGTTCAACCTCTTCGCACACAAGACGGTGCTGGAGAACGTCACGCTGGGCCAGATCAAGGTCCGCAAGGCCGACAAGGCCTCGGCCGAGAAGAAGGCACGGGAGCTGCTCGACCGGGTGGGCGTCGGCTCGCAGGCGGACAAGTACCCGGCACAGCTCTCCGGTGGCCAGCAGCAACGTGTCGCGATCGCGCGTGCGTTGGCGATGGACCCCAAGGTCATGCTCTTCGACGAGCCCACTTCGGCGCTCGACCCCGAGATGATCAACGAGGTGCTGGAAGCCATGCAGCAGCTGGCGCGCGACGGCATGACGATGGTGGTCGTCACCCACGAGATGGGCTTCGCCCGCTCGGCCGCCAACCGCGTCGTCTTCATGGCGGACGGCAAGATCGTCGAAGAGGCCACGCCCGACCAGTTCTTCAGCAACCCGCGCAGCGACCGGGCCAAGGACTTCCTGTCGAAGATCCTTCACCACTGACGACCAACGACGACCTACGACATAAAGGGATGTTCACGATGAAGCTCCGCAAGACGGCCGCCGTTGCCATTGCTGTGCTCGCCCTGACCGCCACCGCCTGTGGCGGCGAGTCCGGTACCGCGGGTGACAAGCCGAAGGACCCGACCGGTGGCAAGGAAGCCCCCAAGCTTCCGACGTACACGGTCGCGAAGGACGTCAAGCTCGACTCGCCGACCCTGAAGAGGGCTCAGCAGGCCGGCAAGATCGTCTTCGGCGCCAAGAACGACCAGCCGTACCTCGGCTTCGAGGACACCGACGGCAAGCGCTCCGGCTTCGACATCGAGATCGCCAAGATGGTCGCCGCCGACCTCGGCTTCTCGGCCGATCAGATCACCTTCAAGACGGTCGACTCGGGTGTCCGTGAGACGACCATCTCGAAGGGTGACGTCGACCTCTACGTCGGTACGTACACGATGAACGACGAGCGCAAGAAGCAGGTCGGCTTCGCCGGTCCGTACTTCAAGGCGGGCGCCGACCTCCTGGTCCGCAAGGACGAGAGCGCGATCACCGGACCCGACTCCCTCAAGGGCAAGAAGGTCTGCTCGATCGTCGGCTCCACGCCGCTGCAGGAGATCAAGAAGCCGAAGTACGGCGCGAAGACCGTCGAGCTCTCGAAGTACTCCGAGTGCGTGCAGCAGCTCATCAACAAGGAGGTCGACGCCGTCACGACGGACGACGCGATCCTCAAGGGCTACGCCGCCCAGCGTCCGACGAAGCTCAAGGTGGTCGGCAAGCCGTTCACCGAGGAGCCGTACGGCATCGGCATGAGCAAGGACGACAAGGTGCTGCGCGAGGCGGTCACCAAGGCCCTCGAGGCGCACATCAAGAACGGCGACTACAAGAAGGCGTACGACGCGACGCTCGGCCTGTCCGGCTCCGCGTTCACCGAGCCGCCGGCGCTCGAGCGCTACTGATACCGCCGTATTCGGTGGTGACTTTCCGGGCCCCGTACGCGCTTGAGGGGAGCGTACGGGGCGCGGTGTCCCCTGCCCGTCCGCTGCTGCCGCCCACGAGGACTTCCCCGTGAATGTATTGCTCGACCACTTGCCGGAGTTCCGTGACGGTTTCATAGGAACCGTGCTGCTGACCGCCGCCAGTGCGCTGCTCGCGATGGTGCTGGGCGTCGTCATGGCCGGTTTCCGTGTCTCTCCCGTACCGCCCCTGCGGTTCTTCGGCGCCGCCTGGGTCACACTCTTCCGCAACACACCGCTGACGCTGCTGTTCCTCGTCGCGTGGTTCGTGGTGCCCGCCGTCTTCGGCACCGGCATGAACCCGTGGACGAAGGCCCTGCTGGCGCTCGGCTTCTACACGTCCGCGTTCGTCTGTGAGGCCGTCAGATCCGGTGTCAGTACGGTGCCGCTCGGCCAGGCCGAGGCCGCCCGCTCGCTGGGCATGACCTTCTCGCAGACGCTCCGCATGATCGTCCTTCCCCAGGCCACCCGCACCGTGATCCCGCCGCTGAGCAGCATCTTCATCGCGCTCACCAAGAACTCGGCGATCGCGGGAGCGTTCAGTGTCACCGAGCTCTTCGGCGTGCAGAAGCTGCTGAGCGACAAGGGCTTCGCGATCGCTCCGATCTTCCTCTGGGTGGCTCTCGCCTACCTGGTCATCACCTTCACCATCAGCGGTCTCTTCCGGCTGCTCGAGCGGCGCCTGGAGGTCGCACGATGAGTTCGAGCGTCCTGTACGACGCCCCGGGTCCCAACGCCCGGGTACGCAACCGCATCTACAGCGTGGTCGGTTCCCTGCTGGTCCTCGGTCTGATCGGTTTCTCGGTCTACCGGCTCGCGGACCGCGGTTACTTCGCGCCCGAGATGTGGAACATCTTCAACAACGCCGGTGTCCGGGCGAGCATCCGCGACGGCATCCTGTCCACCCTCCAGGTCTTCGTGGTGGCGGCAGTGCTGTCGCTGGTCCTGGGTGTGGTCCTGGCGGTGGCACGGCTCTCCGAGCACCGCCCGGTGAGCGCGCTGGCCGCGGGCTTCATCGAGCTGTTCCGGGCCGTACCACTGCTGATCACGATCTACGCCATGTGGGTCCTGTTCCTCTCGTACAAGGAGAACCTCGGCTTCATCGGCGAGAGCTCGGCGTACTGGGCACTGGTCATCGGACTGACCGTCTACAACGCGTGCGTCCAGGCCGAGGTACTCAGGGCGGGCGTCAACGCCGTGCCCAAGGGGCAGGTGGAAGCGGCGTACGCGCTGGGTCTGCGCAAGTCGCAGGTCATGACGATGCTGCTGCTCCCGCAGGCCGTCCGCTCCATGCTGCCGACGATCATCAGCCAGCTGGTCGTGACCCTCAAGGACACCTCGCTCGGCTACATCATCACGTACGCGGAGCTGCTGTACGCGGCCCGGACGATGGCCAACAACATCATCGTCAATGACGACAATCCGTATGTCCCCGTCGTCATCGTGGTCGGTGCCATTTACGTCACCATGTGTCTGGCGCTCTCGTCGCTGGCCACCTGGATCGAGAAGCGCGGCCGCCGCGCCAAGACCGGCATCATGCCGGCCGCTGCCGCCGAACCGCTGGAGGCGCCGGGCGTGCTCGAGACCGCCGTCGGACCGGTCGGACCGCACGGGGAAGGCGGGACCGAAGGTACCGAAGGGCCTGCCAGCAAGAAGAACTGACGAAATGTGAGGCAGCGGCCACCGCGCCGCTGCCGCTGTCACTTGACGCAAGCACCCGCAGTGGGTTGCATACGTTCTGTGATCGTGCACCGGGTTCCACCTGCCACTTCCCGCATGTCCGTACGGACTGGAGGGGACGCGCCGTGGACCCGGTGATCGTCGTTGGGGCCGGTCCTGTCGGACTGGCCCTTTCGCTGGCTCTCGCGGGCCACGGTGTGCCCTCCGTCGTGCTCGACGAGGGGCCGGGCAAGGACGAGCCCCGCACGGCCCGTACGGCCGTCCTGCGGCCGGACACCGCCGAGCTGGTCGAGCGGCTGGGGTGCGCCACTGTCCGTGACCACGGAACGCGCTGGTCCGGATGGCGTTTGATGCGGCGCAATCAGGACGTCAGGCAGATCGAATTCGGCGACGAAGGTGATCTGCCCGAGCTGCCCGAACTGCCTTCTCTGTCTCCTGTGCATCTGCCGCAGCACGAGCTGACGCGCGGGCTGCGGGACGCCGTCGCGGCGCACGAACTCGTGCGGACCGTGCCGCACGGGCGACTCGACACCATCGAGCAGGACGGCACCGGCGTCACCGCGCACACGCGCGAGCCCGGGGCCACCTGGTGGCGCGGCAGCTTCCTGGTCGGCTGCGACGGGGCGAGGTCGACGGTGCGCAAGCTCCTCGACGTCCGCTTCCCGGGGCGCACGGCGGTCGAAAGGCATGCCGTTGCCGCGCTGCGTACGGAACTGCCGTGGGACGGCGAAGCGTTGCTGCACCGCATGCCGCCGTGGCGGACCGGCGGGCAGGAAGTGACGGCGCGGCCGCTGCGGGACGGTGCGTGGCGGCTCGACTGGCTGCTGCCTCCGCGCGGTGAACTCGTCACGCCCGACGCGCTGGTGGCGCGGGTGCGGGACACGCTGGCCGGCTGGTGCGGTGAGACACCTCCGTACGAGCTGATCGACACGGGCGTGTACACGCTGCACCACCGGCTGGCCCGCAGGTGGCGGGTGGGACGGGCGTTCCTCGCCGGTGACGCGGCCCACCTGCTCGGCGCGCTCGGGACGCAGGGCCTCGACGAAGGCCTGCGGGACATCGACAACCTGGCCTGGAAGCTGGCGCAGGCGTGGCACCTGGGGGCGTCGGAGACGCTGCTGGACAGCTACCAGGCCGAGCGGCGTGCGGCGGTGGCCGGGCGCCTGCGCGCCGCCGACCAGGCGCTGCCGATACTGCGGGGCAGCGGACTGCGGACGTACCTGCCCGGCACCACGCGCGGTCACGACACGCTTCTCACGGACGGGCACCTGGGGCGCGGGGCGCTGGGGGCGCCGCCCGAGTACACGCGCTCTCCGCTCGCGCCGGAGCCCTCCGAGGCGCAGACGCTCGTGGGTACGCCCCTGGGGGCGCCGGTTGCGGACGTACGGGCGACGGCGCCCGACGGCACCACGGTGCGGCTGCGGGACCGGCTGGGGCGGGGGCGGCAGCTGGTGATGCTGGTCGCGCCGGGTACGGGCGTGTGGGACCGGCGGCACTGGATGACGGCGGGGGTGATGCCGCGGCTGGCCGCGGCCGTCACGGCGCTGCCGGTGCGCGCCGAGCTGCTGGTTACGGAGGGCTACCCAGGGGCGTCGGCGCACACCGTGCTGCTGGTACGGCCCGACGGGCATCTGGTCGCGGCGTTCCAGGGGGTGCGTCCCGCCGAGCTGTACGCGGCCGCGGACGCGGCGCGCGGGGGCCCGCCGGAGTCGGCGCAGGCCGGGGTGGGTCCGCAGCGTTCCGGAGAAGCCGACCAGCAGGACGAGACCGACCGTACTGACCTTACTGACCGGACAGCGGACATCAATTGACCGCCGCGGGCGTGCGTGGTGTACTCCGGAGCGTGACCGACACCAACGTGCGCCTGTGGCGGAGGGTCCATATGGACCTCGTCCGCTATGCGGGCTGCGTGTGTCGCCCGTCCTGCTGATTCGCCCTTCTTCTCGTCGCGCTGTGCCGTGCTGTGTTTCCGGCCGCGCGTTCTCGCGAACATCTTCAGGACGGTCCCCTGTGTCTCTTTCCGTACGTTCCTCCGACGCGCCCGAAAGCGTTCCCCGGAACGCATCGCCCGCTCCCTCTTCCGCGGAACTGCTCGAATTCGTGCGCCGTACCGCCGTCGACGCTCCCCTGGTGGCGTCCCTTCCGCTCGATCCCGAAGGCCGTACCTGGGTACGGCTCGACGGGCCCGGCGGAAGCGAGGCCTGGCTGATCGGGTGGCCGCCCGGCACCGGTACCGGCTGGCACGACCACGGCGGCTCGCACGGTGCCTTCGCCGCCGCGGCGGGCACCCTGCGGGAGGAGTCGCTCGCGGCGCGCATCCCCACGGAGGGCTGGAAGACCCTCGAACTGGCCGACGGGGTGGACCGGGAGCGGCAGCTGACGGCCGGCCGGGGACGGGCCTTCGGCGCGCACCACGTGCACCAGGTGCTGAATGAATCGGCGGACAAACACGCCGTCTCGGTGCACGCCTACTACCCGCCGCTGCCGATGATGCGGCGCTACAGCCGCACGGGCGCGGTGCTGCGTCTGGAGCACGTCGAGCATCCCGAGGAGTGGCAGTGAGTGGCGAACACGTCGGCATCGACGAACTGCTGGAGCGGGTGCGCGAGGGGCTCGACCGGATCGGGCCGCAGGAGGCGTACGACGCCGCAGCGGCCGGTGCGCTGCTGGTGGACATCCGGTACGCGGCGCTGCGGGAGCGGGACGGACTGATCCCGGGGGCGCTCGTCGTCGAGCGCAACGAGCTGGAATGGCGGCTCGATCCGCAGGGCAGCCACCGCGCTCCGGAGGCCACCAGCCACGATCTGCGGATCGTGGTGATCTGCAACGAGGGATACGCGTCGAGTCTCGCGGCCGCCTCCCTGCGGCAATTGGGGCTGCACCGGGCGACGGATCTCGACGGTGGGTTCCAGGCGTGGCGAGCGGCGGGCCTCCCGGTGACTCCTTAAAGAGGCACGCGGTCAGGGGCGTCCGCGCGGGAGGGCGCCCCTTACCGCGTTGCTGTCTCTACTGCTTGGCGGTGGTGGCGACCTCCACCGGGCGGGACGCGAAGGCTGCCCGGCCCGGGAGTGCCGTGGCGACCAGGGCGAGAAGTCCTGCCACGCCGACGACTTCGGTGCGCAGCATGCGCAGGACCTGTCGGCGCGTGGCGCCGGCGAGCCTGAGCGTCGCGAACTCCCGGATGCGGTCGGAGACTGGAGCGGACCTGCATCTTCGTCCGGGGGCTACCCCCTACCCC
This sequence comes from Streptomyces sp. NPDC002994, assembly GCF_040611155.1. Classification (NCBI taxonomy): domain Bacteria; kingdom Bacillati; phylum Actinomycetota; class Actinomycetes; order Kitasatosporales; family Streptomycetaceae; genus Streptomyces; species Streptomyces sp. NPDC002994. Next base: position 33,552 of record NZ_JBEXNQ010000026.1, on the reverse strand, counting down.
ACGGACGTGGAACCGGCGGGCGGGTATGCCTGGTTGGGTACGCCTGGCAGGGGGCCGGCGCCCCGCCGCTACGATCCGCCGCGGCTAGAGCGGGTCGTAGTCCAGGCCGTCCGTGTTCTCGCCGGCCTCGCCCTCTTCCTCCAGGGCGCGTCTGACCACCCGCAGGGCCATGCCCTCGGGGTAGCCCTTGCGGGCCAGCATGCCGGCGAGGCGCCGCAGCCGACGGTCGCGCTCCAGGCCGCGGGTGGAGCGGAGTTTGCGGGCCACCAGCTCGCGGGCCCGCTCTTCCTCCTGATCGGCGTCGAGCTGCCCCATCGCGTCGTCGATGAGGGTGGGGGCGACGCCCTTGTTACGCAGCTCACGCGCGAGCGCCCGCCGGGCGAGGCCCCGGCCGTGGTGCCGGGATTCCACCCAGGCATCCGCGAAGGCCGCGTCGTCGATGAGCCCAACCTCCTCGAAGCGGGACAACACCTCGTCCGACACGTCGTCCGGGATGCCCCGCTTGTGGAGAGCGTCCGCGAGCTGTTTGCGGGTGCGCGCTGTTCCGGTGAGCAGCCGCAGGCAGATCGCCCGCGCCTGCTCACCCGGATCCTGAGGCGGCAGCCCCTTACCGGCCCTCGACGGGTCGGGGCTGCCGCTGTCCTCGGCACCCGTGCCTTCGCTTGCGCTTCCCGGCCAGTCCATCCTCCGGGTCACGGTCTAGCTCTTGGCTGCCGCGGGCTTGGCCGTCTTGGCCTTGGTCGCCGGAGCCGGTACCGACTTCGCGTCGGCCGCGGCCGGGGTGCTGACCGCCGCGTCCGCGCCGGGCTCGGCCCCCGGGGCCACGGGCTTGACGCCGACGCCCAGCTTCTCCTTGATCTTCTTCTCGATCTCGTCGGCGAGATCGGGGTTGTCCTTCAGGAAGTTACGGGCGTTCTCCTTGCCCTGGCCGAGCTGATCGCCCTCGTACGTGTACCAGGCACCCGCCTTGCGGACGAAGCCGTGCTCCACGCCCATGTCGATCAGACCGCCCTCGCGGCTGATGCCCTGGCCGTAGAGGATGTCGAACTCCGCCTGCTTGAACGGCGGCGCGACCTTGTTCTTGACGACCTTGACGCGGGTGCGGTTGCCGACCGCGTCCGTGCCGTCCTTGAGGGTCTCGATGCGCCGGATGTCGAGCCGCACCGATGCGTAGAACTTCAGCGCCCGGCCACCGGTCGTGGTCTCCGGGGAGCCGAACATCACACCGATCTTCTCGCGGAGCTGGTTGATGAAGATGGCCGTGGTCTGGGACTGGTGCAGCGCACCGGTGATCTTGCGCAGCGCCTGGCTCATCAGCCGGGCCTGGAGACCGACGTGCGAGTCGCCCATCTCACCCTCGATTTCCGCTCGCGGCACCAGGGCCGCGACGGAGTCGATGACGATGAGGTCGATGGCGCCCGAGCGGACCAGCATGTCCACGATCTCGAGTGCCTGCTCGCCGGTGTCCGGCTGGGAGAGGATCAGGTTGTCCGTGTCGACGCCGAGCGCCTTGGCGTACTCCGGGTCGAGCGCGTGCTCGGCGTCCACGAAGGCGACGGTGCCGCCGGCCTTCTGCGCGTTCGCCACGGCGTGCAGCGTCAGCGTCGTCTTACCGGAGGATTCCGGTCCGTACACCTCCACCACACGCCCGCGCGGCAGCCCGCCGACGCCGAGCGCGATGTCCAGCGCGGTCGACCCGGTAGAGATGACCTCGATGGGTTCGTTCGGCCGGTCGCCGAGGCGCATGACAGCGCCCTTGCCGAATTGCCGTTCAATCTGCGCGAGCGCGGCGTCGAGCGCCTTCTCGCGGTCGGTGCCTGCTGCCATGGGTTCCACCCGATTTGCTTGAGTCGATCGCTTCACGTCAAAGACGCTATCTCCTGCCACTGACAACGCGTCCCGGCGTCGCCCTGACCTGTGGATAAACCGTCGCAGCTTCCCGGCCAGAACCCCATCAGAATGGATGTTCGATTTTGGTGTCAAGGGCGACGGGGCCGGCGCGGTGGGCGTGGTGCGCTCATGTCCCTCCCCCGGCGCACCGTGCCGCTCGTCGTCGCGGCCTGCGTCGCCCTGGTCACAGTCGTCGGCACGCTGGTGCGCGACCGGGACTCCTTCTCTGCCGCCGCTGGAGCGGGACACCGGGGCCGATCTGTCGCCATCGTCGTGGGGCTTTCCGCGCTGCTGCTGCTCGTCGTGTTCCGGTCGGTCCTGATCCCCGTAAAGGCCGCGCTGCTCAATCTGATCAGCATCGGGGCGGCGCTCGGCGTGATCACACTGGTCTTCCAGCACGGCTGGTTCGGTGTGGAGCCCGGCCCCGTCGAGGCGTTCATTCCGGCGATGATCTTCGCGATCGTCTTCGGGCACTCCATGGACTACGAGGTTTTCCTGCTCTCCCGCATCCACGAGGAGTGGGAGCGCACCGAGGACGCGCCGGGTGCGGTGCGCGAGGGGCTCGCCGCGACGGGCAAGGTGATCACGGCGGCTGCGGCAATCATGATCGTGGTGTTCTCGGCCTTCATGCTCGGCCCGGACCGGATGCTCCAGCAGTTCGGCCTCGGCCTGGCGGTCGCGATCCTGCTGGACGCCGTCGTCATCCGCTGCCTGATCGTGCCCGCGGTGATGCAGTTGCTCGGGCGCCGCGCGTGGTGGCTGCCGGTGTGGCTGCGCAGGGCACTGCCGCGGGTGGAGCTGGAGCGCCACTGACCGCGCGTACGTGACCTCAGGCGTCGCCGTCCGAGGGCGGCGGCGCCTGATCCGTGCGCGGCTCCCGCCCGGGCTCGTCGCGCCCCGTGCGCCCCGTGCGTCGCAGACGTACGAAGGCCGAGATGCCGCGGCCTCGCGGGTGTCTGCCATGCACACGCGGGTCGTCCGTCACGGCGTACCGCTTCACATACGCGCCCAGGAAGGCCTGCAGCGTCGCGATCGCCGGAATCGCGATCAGCGCGCCGACGGCCCCCATGAGCGCCGTGCCGGCGACGACCGAGCCGAAGGCGACCGCCGGATGGATGTTGACGGTCGTCGCGGTCAGCTTGGGCTGCAGTACGTAGTTCTCGAACTGCTGGTAGACGACGACGAAGCCGAGCACCCACAGCGCGTACCAGGGGTTGACGGTGAAGGCGATCAGCATGGGCAGTGCGCCCGCCAGGTACGTACCGATCGTCGGAATGAACTGCGAGATGAGCCCCACCCACACCGCGAGGGCGGGCGCGTACGGCACGTCGAGGATCAGCAGCAGGATGTAGTGCGCGACGCCGGAGATGAGCGCCATCAGACCGCGCGAGTAGATGTAGCCGCCGGTCTTGTCGACGGCGATCTCCCAGGCGCGCAGCACCTCGGCCTGGCGGGCCGGCGGGAGTACGGAGCACAGGGCGCGGCGCAGCCGTGGTCCGTCGGCCGCGAAGTAGAAGGAGAACAGGAAGATCGTCAGCAGCTGGAACAGTCCGCCGAGCACGGTCGCCGACACGTCCAGGACGCCGGTCGCGCTGTTCTGTACGTACCTGCGCAGCCAGTCGGAGTTCAGGACGCTGGCCTGGATGTCCACCCGGGAGAACTCCGTGCGGAACGTCTGGTTGATCCAGTTGATCACCTGATCGACGTACTTGGGGAAGTCCTCGACCATCTCGATGATCTGGCCGGCCAGCATCGAGCCGAGCAGCACGATGAAGCCGACGCCCGCGACCAGCACTCCGATGAAGACCAGGAAGGTCGCGAGGCCGCGCCGCATGCCGTGGGCCGCCATCCGCCCCACGGCGGGCTCGATCGCGAGAGCCAGGAAGAAGGCGATCAGGATGTTGATCAGCAGGCCGACGAGCTGGTGGAACGCCCAGTTGCCGAGCTGGAAGCAGGCGTAGAGAGCGAGCGCGAGCACCATGGCACGCGGCAGCCACCGGGGCATGCGGGCCGGACCGCTGTCCGCCCTGGGGCGCGCGGGCGGGGGTGCGGTCGTCGAGTCTTCTTGCCCGGCGGGCTCGTCAGTGGATGCCACGGAGTCAGTCTGGCCCATGCCGGTGACATCCGGCCCCTCCGCCCCTTGCCCCCATGCACGTCAGCGCTTGTCGGCGGGCACGTCCATCGCGACGCAGACACCGCGCCAGACGCTCTTGGCGTCCCAGCCGGCCGCCAGGGCCTGGTTCACCGTGCGACCGCCGAGCTCGGCCATCACATGATCGCGGGCGAAGGAATCGGCGTACGCCTCACCGAAGTGCTCCGCCATCCGCTCCCAGAAAATCGTCAACCGCATGACTCCAGTATCGCGCCCCTGAGAGTGCAGACCGGTCCGCGGAGCTTCCCGAGAGCGCTTTCCGTCCTACGGTCGTTCCATGGCTGGATCCGGAGCATCCCCCCTTGCACGCGCCGAGCACTTCATCTGGCTGACGGCCCGCGTGCTCGAACAACGGCGGTTCGCCCATCACTTCCTGGACGGCGCCCCAGACACGGTCGAAAGGGCGCTCGCCCCGTACCAGGGCGATGACGGCGGTTACGGCTACGCACTGGAACCCGATCTGCGCGGTCCCGTGAGCCAGCCGCTGCACGTCGCTCACGCGCTGCGGGTCCTCGATTCCATCGGCCGCTGCGAGGGCGTACGGGTGGAGCGGATGTGCCGCTATCTGTCCGACGCGTCGACGAAGGAGGGAGCACTGCCTGCGGTGGACCCTTCGCTGCGCGGCTATCCGGCCGCGCCGTTCGTCCCGGTCGTGGACGACCCTCCGGGTGATCTCCTGGCTACGGGCCCTGTGGTCGGGCTGCTGCACCGCAATGAGGTGTGGCACGCGTGGCTCTTCAGGGCCACCGATTTCTGCTGGGCCGCGGTCGAGGCGCTGGAGAAGTCCCATCCGTACGAGATCCAGGCGGCGGTCGCCTTCCTCGACGGCGTGCCCGACAGGACCCGGGCGAAGGCCGCCGCGGACCGGCTCGGCCGGCTGGTGCGCGAGCAGCGGCTCGTCGTCCTGGATCCGGCGCGGGCCGGGGAGCAGCCCGTCGCCGCGGGGTACGCGCCTGGCGAGCACCATTTCGCGTACGACTACGCCCGTACGCCGGGATCGCTCGCCCGTGACTGGTTCACCGACGAGGAGATGAGCCGCTCGCTGGACTTCCTCGCGGCCGGACAACGGGAGGACGGGGGCTGGCCGATCCGCTGGCGGGAATGGGCGCCGGGGACCGCGCTGGAGTCGCGTCCGATCGTGACGATCGACGCGCTGCTGACGCTTCGGGCGTACGGACGCGTCATCGGCTGATTCCGGCGAGCCGGCGCGCGGCAACAGAGCGGCGGTTGTTCGTCAGCCGCTGATCGCCCGTACACCCGCCGTGACGACCACCGCGGCCCCGACCACCACGAGGAAGGGGGCGCGCAGGACGAGCGCGAGCGCCGCCGCCGCGAGTCCCGCGCCCCTGGCGTCCAGAGCCAGGTACTGACCGGTGCTGAAGGTCTGCTGGGCGGTGAGCGCCGCCAACAGGGCCACCGGCAGCAGGGCGGCCAGGCGCTTCACGAGCGGGCGTTCCAGGGCCCCCGCGGGCACCAGCAGGCCGAGCAGTTTGACGAGGTAGCAGCCGACGGCAGTGGCGCCGATCGCGATCCAGACACTCATCGCCCCTCCTCCTTCGCGGTGAGACGTGCCGCCCTGCGGCCCTGTACGTAGAGCACGGCGGGAGCAGCGAGCGCGGCGACGAGCACCGGCGCGCCCGCCGGCAGTACCGGCAGGAGCCCAAGGGTCAGGAGCACCGCGAGACCCGCGACAGCCCGTTCCATGCCGGTACGCAGCATGGGCGCCAGCAGAGCGAGGAAGACAGCGGGGCTCGCGGCGTCCAGACCCCACGCGTCGGTGTCGCCGATGGCCTCCGCGCCGAGCGCTCCGATGAGCGTGGTGAGGTTCCACAGCACGTACAGGGACAGTCCCGTGACCGTGAAGCCGAGCCGGGCGCTGCGGCGCGAGGGCTGCGCGAGGGTGACGGCCGTCGTCTCGTCGATCACCCAGTGAGCGGCGAAGGGGCGTACGAAACGCGGGAGAGCCAGCAGCTGGGACAGCCGCAGCCCGTAGAAGGCGTTGCGCACGCCGAGGAAGAAGGCGCCCGCTGCGGCGGTGAACGGATTGCCGCCCGCGGCGAGCGCACCGACGAGCGCGAACTGCGAGGCCCCCGTGAAGACGAGGAGGCTGAGTGCGCACGTTTGGAGGAGGGTGAGGCCCGACCCCGCGGAGGTCACACCGAAGGCGAAGCCGGAGAGACCGACGGCGACGCCCACGCCGAGCGCGTCACGGACGACGGCGCTGTCCGGTTTGGACACGGGTGGTTCTGCGGGTGGTTCTGCGGGCGGTTCTGTGCGTATTGCCGGGGGTGCTGTCTGTTCTGCCACGTCCGGACACTACGACGGGCGGCCGCGCCCGGTCTTGTACGTTCTTGCGCGCTCCCGCTGGTATGCGCCGGGCGGCACCCCGACGATCCGGGTGAAGTGCCGGTTCAGATGCGGCTGGTCGCTGAACCCCACAGCGGCGGCGGCCTCGACGGGGGCCGTCCCGGCCTCCAGGAGCCGCCGGGCGCTGCGCACGCGCGCGTTGGTGAGCCATGTGTGGGGCGGCATACCGTACGCCGATTTGAACGCGCGCAGGAGCGCGAACGGACTGGTCCCGAGTTCGTTCGCGAGCTGTTCCAGGGAAGGCGGCTCAGCCATGCGCTCCTCCAGGAGGCTCTTCGCCAGCGCCGCCGTGCGCGCGCCCGCCGCGGTCGGCGCACGTGCGGGCAGGCTCTGGCCGTGCCGGCGCAGCAGCCTGGCCACGGCGATCCGCAGGAGGCTGTCGGCGGCGAGCGCGTTGCCCTCCTCGGCCGCCTTGTGCACCGCGCGGATGAGCCGCGCGGTGTCGGCGTCCTCGACGATGGTCTCGGCGAAACCGGCTGTACCGCGCAGGCTCGTCGTCTCCTCGGCGATGCCGGCGACCACCTGCGCCGAGGGGTACAGGGTGGCGTACGACCAGCCCTCGGGCACGCCCGCGTGCGCGGCGTGCGGCACCTCCGGGTTGATCATGACGACGGTGCCCGGGCGTGCTTGGATCGTGCCCTGCGGCATGACCACGTCCTCGATTCCGCGGAAGACCGCGCCGAAGACGAACCCCTCGTGGCTGTGCCGCGAGAAGGAATGGCGCACATAGCGAGCCCGCAGCAGATCGAGGCCGGGCACACCGGGGTACTGCCAGTGCCGCGCCCATTCGTCCTTCCCGCCCGCCACCTCTCGCACGTCCCGCAGGTCTCCCGCGTTCCCCATGCCTCCCGCGTCCCCCGTGCCTGCCGCGCCTCCCGCCTCCGTCGCCATACAGCCATTCTGCGCCCCGCCCGCGCGCCGCTGACCTGCACGTCCATGTTCTGGGCGCCCGTTGTCAGTGGTCGGGTGCACGATGGGGGACATGTCCAGGACTGCGCTCGACTCCTTCTCCCCCGCGACCCGCGGCTGGTTCACGGGGGCCTTCAGCGCGCCCACCGCGGCGCAGGAAGGCGCCTGGCAGGCCATCTCCGAAGGTTCCGACGTCCTGGTGGTGGCCCCGACCGGCTCCGGAAAGACCCTGGCCGCCTTTCTCGCCGCGCTCGACGACCTGGCGTCCAAGCCCCCGCCCGCGGACCCCAGGCAGCGCTGCCGGGTGCTGTACGTATCACCGCTCAAGGCCCTCGCGGTCGACGTCGAGCGCAACCTCCGCAGCCCCCTCACCGGCATCCGCCAAGAAGCCGTACGACTCGGGATGAGCGAACCCGACGTCCGCGTCGGCATCCGCTCCGGCGACACTCCGGCCGCCGAGCGGCGGTCGCTCGCGACGAAGCCGCCGGACATCCTCATCACCACACCCGAGTCGCTGTTCCTGATGCTCACGTCCGCCGCGCGCGACGCCCTGGCCGGCATCGAGACGGTGATCCTGGACGAGGTCCACGCCGTCGCGGGGACCAAGCGCGGCGCGCATCTCGCCGTATCGCTGGAGCGGCTGGACGAGCTGCTGCCTCGCCCCGCCCGCCGGATCGGCCTGTCCGCGACGGTCCGGCCGGTGGACGAGGTCGCCCGTTTCCTCTCCCCCCAGCGCCAGGCCGCCATCGTCCAGCCGCCCTCGGGCAAGGAGTTCGACCTGTCGGTGGTCGTCCCCGTGGAGGACCTGGGCGAGCTGGGCGGCGCCCCGGCCAAGGGCGACGACGCGGGCGACAAGCCGTCGATCTGGCCGCATGTCGAGGAGCGCATCGCCGACCTCGTCCAGGCGCACCGCTCGACGATCGTCTTCGTGAACTCCCGCCGCCTCGCCGAGCGCCTGTGCAACCGGCTCAACGAGATCGCGTACGAACGGGCCACCGGCGAACCACTGCCCGATGACCAGTCACCCGCCGAGATCATGGCTCAGGCGGGCGCCGCCAAGGGCGCGCCGCCCCTGCTCGCCCGCGCCCACCACGGTTCGGTCTCCAAGGAGCAGCGCGCCCAGGTGGAGGAGGACCTCAAAGCGGGCCGGCTGCCCGCCGTGGTCGCCACGTCCAGCCTGGAGCTGGGCATCGACATGGGCGCGGTGGATCTCGTCGTCCAGGTCGAGTCACCGCCGTCCGTGGCCTCCGGCCTTCAGCGTGTCGGCCGCGCGGGGCACCAGGTCGGCGCGGTCTCGACCGGCGTCGTCTTCCCCAAGTACCGCGGCGACCTCGTCCAGTCGGCCGTCGTCACCGAGCGCATGCGCAGCGGCTCCATCGAGGCCCTGCGCGTCCCGGCCAACCCGCTCGACGTCCTGGCGCAGCAGCTCGTCGCCATGGTCGCGCTCGACACCTGGCAGGCCGACGACCTGCTCGCCACCGTCCGCCGCGCGGCCCCCTTCGCCTCACTCCCCGAGTCCGCCTTCACGGCGGTCCTCGACATGCTCGCCGGCCGCTATCCGTCCGACGCCTTCGCGGAGCTCCGCCCCCGCGTGGTCTGGGACCGCATCGCCGGTACGGTCACGGGCCGCCCAGGGGCACAGCGCCTGGCCGTCACCTCCGGCGGCACCATCCCCGACCGCGGCCTCTTCGGCGTCTTCCTGGCCGGAGCCGACCCCAAGAAGGGCGGCGGCCGCGTCGGCGAGCTCGACGAGGAGATGGTCTACGAATCCCGGGTGGGCGACGTCTTCACCCTCGGCACCACCTCCTGGCGCATCGAGGACATCACGCGCGACCGCGTGCTCGTCTCCCCCGCCCCCGGAGTGCCGGGCCGGCTGCCCTTCTGGAAGGGCGACCAGCTGGGCCGCCCTCTCGAACTGGGCCGTGCGCTCGGCGCGTTCGTCCGCGAGGTCGGCTCCCTCACCCCCGAGGATGCCCGGCTGCGCCTGACCGCCGCCGGCCTCGACGCCTGGGCCGCCGAAAACATCCTGTCGTACCTCGGCGAACAGCGCCGCGCCGCCGGTCACGTCCCCGACGACCGCACCATCGTCGTGGAACGGTTCCGCGACGAGCTCGGCGACTGGCGGGTCGTCATCCACTCCCCCTTCGGTGCCCAGGTGCACGCCCCCTGGGCACTGGCGCTCGGTTCCCGTCTGACCGAGCGGTACGGCATGGACGCCCAGGTCATGCACGCCGACGACGGCATCGTGCTGCGCCTGCCCGACGCCGACCTGATGGGCTTCGACCTCCTCGACGACGAACTGTCCGGACTGTCCCGGCAGAGCACCGCGTTCGACAACGACCAAGCCCCGCTCGGCGCCACCGACGTCGTCTTCGACAAGGGCGAGGTCAACCAGATCGTCACCGACCAGGTCGGCGGATCGGCTCTGTTCGCCGCCCGCTTCCGCGAGTGCGCCGCCCGCGCGCTGCTCCTGCCGCGCCGCAGCCCCGGCAAGCGCACCCCGCTGTGGCAGCAGCGCCAGCGCGCCTCGCAGCTGCTCCAGGTCGCCTCCGAGTTCGGCTCGTTCCCGATCGTCCTCGAAGCCGTGCGGGAGTGCCTCCAGGACGTCTTCGACGTTCCCGGCCTCACCGAACTCATGGGCGACATCGAGTCCCGCCGCGTCCGGCTCGTCGAAGTCACCACCCCCGAGCCGTCCCCCTTCGCCCGCTCCCTCCTCTTCGGTTACGTCGCCCAGTTCCTGTACGAGGGCGACTCACCCCTCGCCGAGCGGCGCGCCGCCGCGCTCTCCCTGGACTCCCGGCTCCTGGCCGAGCTGCTCGGCCAGGCGGAGCTGCGGGAGCTGCTCGACGCCGATGTCCTGACCGAGCTGGAGCAGGAACTCCAGTGGCTCACCGAAGACCGCCGTATCAAGGATCTGGAGGGTGTCGCCGACCTCCTGCGGGTCCTGGGCCCGCTCACCGACACCGAGCTGGCGGCGCGAGGCGCCGAACCCGGCTGGGCCGAGGCCCTGTCGACCGCCCGCCGGGCCATCCGCGTCCGTATCGCCGGGGCGGACCACTGGGCGGCCGTCGAAGACGCGGGCCGGCTGCGCGACGCGCTGGGCACCGCGCTCCCGGTCGGCGTGCCGGAGGCGTTCACCGAGCCCGTGAAGGACCCGCTCGGCGACCTCCTCGCCCGCTTCGCCCGCACCCACGGCCCGTTCACGTCCGCCACAGCTGCCGCCCGGTTCGGCCTGGGAGCGGCGGTGACGGACGGCGCCCTGCAACGCCTCACCGCCAACGGCCGGGTCGTCCAGGGCGAGTTCCACCCCGCCGGGATCGGCCAGGAGTGGTGCGACGCGACGGTGCTGCGCCGCCTGCGGCGCCGGTCCCTCGCCGCCCTGCGCCACGAGCTGGAGCCGGTTCCGCCGGCCGCGCTCGCCTCATTCCTCCCCCAGTGGCAGCACCTGGGCAGCAGCAGTCTGCGCGGCATCGACGGACTGGTGCGCGCCGTCGAGCAGTTGCAGGGCGCCTCAGTGCCCGCGTCCGCCCTCGAAAAGCTGGTCCTCCCGTCCCGCGTGGCGGGCTACTCACCCGCCATGCTCGACGAGCTCACCACCACCGGAGAGGTCCTGTGGGCCGGGTCGGGCGCACTGCCCGGCAAGGACGGCTGGGTGTCCCTCTACCTCGCCGACGCGGCGCCCCTGCTCCTCCCCCAGCCGCACCCCCTCGAACTCACCGCACTGCACGAGTCCGTCCTCACCACGCTCTCCGGCGGGTACGGCCTCTTCTTCCGCCAGATCGCCGACCAGGTCCGCGCCACCACCCACCCCGACTGCACCGACCCGCAACTCGCCGACGCCCTCTGGGACCTGGCCTGGTCGGGCCGTCTCACCAACGACACGCTCGCCCCCCTGCGCTCCCTCCTCGGATCGGGCCGTACGGCGGGCTCCACCGCCCACCGCGCCAAACGCACGGTCCCGCGCGGGCGTTACGGCACCCTCAGCGCGGCCGGCCGTCCCGCTTCCCGCACCGGTCCGCCCACGGTCTCCGGCCGCTGGTCCCTGCTTCCCGCCCACGAACCGGACCCGACCCACCGCGCCCACGCGCTCGCCCGCACGCTCCTCGACCGGCACGGCGTGGTCACGCGCGGCGCGGTCGCCGCCGAAGGGGTCGAGGGCGGCTTCTCGGCGACGTACCGCATCCTGGCCGCTTTCGAGGACAGCGGGCAGGCCCGCCGCGGTTACGTCGTGGAGGGCCTCGGGGCCGCCCAGTTCGCGATGGACGGCGCCGTCGACCGCCTGCGGGCCGCTGCCACCGCACGCGAGCGCGCCGAAACGGATTCCCCGAACCGCGCGGTGATCCTCGCCGCCGCCGACCCCGCCAATGCGTACGGAGCGGCCCTGCCCTGGCCCGAACCGCCCTCCGACGCGGGCCACAAACCCGGCCGCAAAGCCGGGGCCCTCGTTGTCCTGGTCGACGGCGAGCTGACCCTCTACATGGAGCGCGGCGGCAAAACCCTGCTGGCCTGGCCCACCGACCCCAACGACCCGGCATCCCCCGATCCGCGCCTCACCGCGGCTGCCGAAGCCCTGGCGAAAGCGGCCAGGGAAGGCGCCCTGGGCACGGTCACAGTGGAACGCACCAACGGCACCCCCGCCCTGACTTCCCCCCTGGGCAAAACCCTCGAAGCAGCAGGCTTCCACCCCACCCCCCGAGGACTCCGCCTCCGCCCCTGAGCCCGTCCGTCGTGCGATCCCTGCCGGGCTCAGTACCCCACACCGCCCGCTCCACCGCATGATGGACCCATGCCCGAAGGAGACTCCGTCTGGCAGGCCGCCCAGCACCTGCACACCGCCCTCGCCGGACACCCCCTCACCCGCGCCGACCTCCGCGTCCCCCGGTTCGCCACCGCAGACCTCACCGGCCGCACCGTCCTGGACGTCACCCCTCGCGGCAAACACCTCCTCGCCCGCATCGAGGGCGGCCTCACGCTCCACTCCCACCTCGGCATGGACGGCGCCTGGAAGATCTACGCCCCCGACGAGCGATGGCGCGGCGGCCCGGCCCACCAGATCCGCGCCATCCTCGGCACCCCCGAACACACCGCCGTGGGCTACCGCCTCCCCGTACTCGAACTCATCCGTACCCAGGACGAAGCCCAGGCCGTCGGCCACCTCGGCCCCGACCTCCTGGGCCCGGACTGGGACGCCGACGAAGCACTCCGCCGCCTCCTGGCAGACCCCACCCGCCCCCTGGGCGAAGCCCTCCTCGACCAGCGCAATCTCGCCGGAATCGGCAACATCTACAAGTCGGAGCTGTGCTTCTTCGCCCGCGCCACCCCCTGGCTCCCCATCGGCGAACTCCCCGCCCCCGAACGCCTGGTCGCCGCCGCCAAACGCCTCCTGGAGGCCAACCGCGACCGCCTCGGCCGCCGCACCACCCTCCGCGAACGCGCCCACACCTCACTCCTCTATGTGTACGGCCGCGCCGGCCGCCCGTGCCTGCGCTGCGGCACCCCGATCCGTCACGCCGACCAGGGCGACGGAAGCCGCGCACGCCCCACGTACTGGTGCCCCCGCTGCCAGTCGGGCCCAACCCCGTAACCAACACGTCCACCACGGGAAGCACGCCCGGTACCCAGCCCAGCCCCGCCACACCAGTTGACGCCCCGTCAGGTCCAGTCGTACCGTCCCCGCATGGCCCTCAAGGCGTACGACCTCACCGGCCGCACCGCACTCGTCACCGGCGCCGCGAGCGGCATAGGCCGGGCCGGCGCCCTCCTTCTCGCCGAAGCCGGCGCCACCGTCCACTGTGCGGACCTCGACGAGAGCGGCCTCCACGAGACCACCGCGCTGATCACCAAGGCGGGCGGCACCGCGCACCCCCACCACCTGGACGTCACCGACCGAACCCAGATCGCGGCGGCGGTCTCCGCAGCCGGCCGCCGTCTCGACATCCTCGCCGCCATCGCCGGAATCATGCACAGAAGCACCGTCCTGGAGACCCGCGACGAGGACCTGGACCGCGTGCTGGCGGTCAACTTCAAGGGGGTTCTGTACGCGTGCCAGGAGGCGGCCCGCGCCATGATCGCCGCCAAGACTCCCGGCAGCATCATCACCATGGCGTCGGGCGCGGTCGACGCGGCGAACCCCGGTCTGCTCTGCTACAGCACGGCCAAGGCAGCCGTCGTACAGCTCACCAGGACACTCGCCACCGAGCTCGGCCCCCACTCCATCCGCGTGAACGCCGTGGCCCCCGGCTGGATCCGCACCCCCATGACCGACCGCCACGACGCGGCGCTCCAGCACCGGGCCGAAGCCGCCATGGTCCGCGCGACCCCGCTGGGCCGCGTCGGCGAGCCCGAGGAGATCGCGCACGCGGTCCTCCACCTGGCGTCGGACGCCTCCTCCTTCACGACGGGCCAGATCCTCCGCCCGAACGGCGGCGTCGCAATGCCCTGGTAACCGCGCGGGTAACCGCCCCGGTAACCCCGCTACGCCGCAGTACCGCCCCTGGCGTACGCCCCGGCCCGCGACGCCGGCGCCGCGAATCCACCCCGGCCGCAGCCGCCGAAACCACGTGAACCGGCAGCAGGCTCAGCCCCCAGCCGCCCGCCGCCACCGCGCCCTCCACGACGCCCGTCCGCTCCGGCACCAGGACCAGCCGCAGCACGGCACCCCACCACACCGCACCGAACACCACCATCACCACCAGCGCCGCCCCGCGTCCGCGGAAGTCACGCCATGCCATGGCTGCCTCCTCCGACCGACGCTAGACGGGCCCCCGCACACGGCGGGAGGGCGCACCGGAAGCACACCCGGCGCACCCACCCGAACCGCGCACCCACGAACACCGCACACCAACCGCACCAACCGCGCCCCGCGCTCTACGCGCTCTCGGCCTGGAACATCCACGCATGCTTTTCGAGGTCCGCCGTGAGCCCGATGATGATGTCCTGGGTCACCGGATCCGGCTCAGCGGTTACGTCGATCCGCTCCCGCATGCGTCCGACCACGACCCCGAGCGCGTCCACCAGGATCCGTACGGCGTCCACATCCTTGATCCACCCCGACGGCACCTCCCGGATCGCCGTCGCACGCGCCACGCTCGCGGACCGCCCGTCCGGATTCACACCCAGCGCCGAGGCCCGCTCGGCCACGGAGTCGGAGTGCTGCCGCGCCGTGCCGACCACCTCGTCGAGCTGCAGGTGTACGGACCGGAATCGCGGCCCCACCACGTTCCAGTGGACCTGCTTGGCGACCAGCGAAAGATCCACCAAGTCCACCAGCGCCCCCTGCAGGGCCTCGCCCACCACCTTGAGATCCGCCTCGGCCAGGCTGCTCTTCACGACAGACATCCGTTTTCCTCCTCAGGAAACGACTGATTCGACCGGCCTTTCACAGTTCCCACCACCATGGCACATACACCCCAAAACGGTCACACGAAGGCATGAAAGAGCCCCGGGGGTCCCTCAGGACCCACCGGGGCTCTTCCCCAAGCTCTACAAGCCTCAGACCAAAATCGCCGCAGTCAGGCGGCGACCACGTCCACCGCTTCCGCGGGTGCCTTGATCGTCACCCGCTCCGGTGGAGCACCTGCCACCGACGTCACCGAAACGGAATTGAGCATCGGGCGTACCGGTGGACGCACCGGCTCGCTCGCAGCCGACTCCGCCAGCTCGGCCAGCGACAACTCATCACTCACTTCGCGCATGAGCTCGGACATCCGTACGTCAAGCGCGTCGCAGATAGCGGAGAGCAGCTCGGAGGATGCCTCCTTCTGCCCCCGCTCCACCTCGGATAGATAGCCGAGTGAGACTCGGGCGGACGAGGAGACTTCGCGCAGAGTACGGCCCTGGCGCTGGCGCTGCCGACGCAGCACGTCACCAAGCAGGCGACGGAGCAGAATCATCGGTGGCTCCCTCCTCGGACCGCGTAGCCGCATCCTTCACGCCCCACCGTACCGCCTCGCACTGCGGCCGTGCGGGGAGCGATGTCGTGTTCACTCAGGGCTGCAAACATCAATTCCCCCCGTTCTGTTCCGTATCCTGTGCCCGCGCATTTTCATTCAGTTCGTCGGAGAGCAGAGTCAATACTCTCCGTACACTCTCCATACGGATTACCGCCCGGTCCCCGTTCAACCTCAACCGGGCCACTTTCCCGGCGCCGTCCGGCCCCGCGACCGCCACGAACACGGTCCCGACGGGCTGCCCGTCGTGCGCTTCGGGCCCCGCGACTCCCGTCGTCGCGACTCCCCAGTCGGCCCCGAGGACCCGCCGCACCCCCGCGGCCATCTGCCGCGCGACCTCGCCGTCCACGGCTCCGCGCTCCTCCAGGAGTGCCGCGTCGACGCCGAGGATGTCCCTTTTGAGCTGCGTGGCGTACGCCGTGACGCCCCCGCGGAAGACTCTTGAAGCACCAGGCACGGAAGTCAGCTCCGCGGCCACCAGACCGCCCGTGAGCGATTCGGCGACAGCGAGCGTCTCGCCCCGCCCAGCCAGTAGCTCCAGCACCTCAACGCCACCACTCGCACGCACAGCGGAGCCATCGGTCACTTTGACGACTCCTCCGCCGCGATCCCGGCCCGCCGCAGCACCACGGCCTGGCGCACATAGTCCAGCCCGCTCACCACGGTCAGCACGACCGCCACGGCCATCACCCAGAACCGCAGCGTCGCGAGCGGCCCCGTCAGCGCCAGCACGTACATCCCGACCGCCACGCCCTGCAGGAGCGTCTTCATCTTGCCGCCGCGGCTGGCCGGAATGACCCCGTGCCTGATCACCCAGAAGCGCAGCACCGTGATGCCCAGCTCCCGGAAGAGAATGACGCCCGTCACCCACCACGGCAGGTCCCCGAGCGCCGACAGGCAGATCAGCGCCGCGCCCATGATCGCCTTGTCGGCGATGGGGTCGGCGATCTTCCCGAAGTCGGTGACCAGGTTGTACGTACGGGCCAGATGCCCGTCAAAAATATCGGTGATCATCGCGACGGCGAAGGCCGCCCATGCCCACGCGCGCCAGGCCGGGTCGTACCCGCCGTCCTGGAGCATCAGCATCACGAAGCCGGGCACCAGCACCAGCCGCATCATGGTGAGGATGTTGGCGATGTTCCACAGGCTGGCCTGATTGACGGCCGCAGCGCCCAGCTTGCCGCCGGGCGCCGGCTTCGCGCCGGTTCCACCGGCAGCGGATGCCGGGACTCCGGTCATCTGCCTGCCTCCTCGTCGGGGGTCTGGGGGTCGCCTCCCAGAAGGTCGCAGTGTTCCGCCACCAGGTCCACGCCCTCGGTACCGACCACCTTCGCCACGACCATACGGCCGACCGCCAGCCCCTCGCCGGACGTGAACAGCACCTGCCCGTCCGTCTCGGGCGCCTGGTGCGCCGCACGCCCCACCGCGCCGTCCTCACCGTCCACCGACTCGACGAGCACCTCGACCGTCTCACCGAGCCGCTCCTCGGCCCGCTGGGCGGTCAGCTCGTCCGCGAGCCGCGAGATGTGCTCGAGCCGCTCCGCGATGACCTCGGCGTCCAGCTTGTTGTCGTACGTGACGGCCTCGGTGCCCTCCTCGTCGGAGTACCCGAAGACGCCGATCGCGTCCAGTCTGGCACCCGTGAGGAAGCGCTCCAGCTCGCCGAAGTCCGCCTCGCTCTCGCCGGGGAACCCGACGATGAAGTTGGACCGCACACCGGCCTGCGGCGCCTTGTTCCTGATGGTCTCCAGCAGCTCCAGGAAGCGGTCGGTGTCACCGAAGCGCCGCATCGAGCGCAGCACACCGGCCGCCGAGTGCTGGAAGGACAGGTCGAAGTACGGCGCGATCTTCGGCGTGGACGTCAGTACGTCGATCAGTCCCGGCCGCATCTCCGCGGGCTGCAGGTAGCTGACACGTACCCGCTCGATGCCGTCGACCTCCGCCAGCTCCGGCAGCAGCGTCTCGAGCAGCCGGATGTCACCGAGGTCCTTGCCGTACGACGTGTTGTTCTCGGAGACCAGCATGATCTCCTTGACGCCCTGCTCGGCCAGCCAGCGCGTCTCCCCCAGTACGTCGGAGGGGCGCCGCGAAATGAACGATCCACGGAACGACGGAATGGCGCAGAAAGAACACCTGCGGTCGCACCCGGACGCGAGCTTCACGGAAGCGACCGGGCTGTTCCCCAGACGCTGCCGCAGCGGCGCACGCGGTCCCGAGGCCGGCGCGAGCCCCTCGGGCAGGTCCTCAGGAGGCGTGTCCTGAGCGTGCCCGGGAAGCGCCACGTCGGAGGCGCTGGAGGCGTCCTGGCGCTCCGCGGGGCTGATGGGCAGCAGCTTGCGCCGGTCGCGCGGGGTGTGGGAGGCGTGGATGCCGCCGTTGAGGATGGTCTGGAGGCGGTCGGAGATGTCGGCGTAGTCGTCGAATCCGAGTACGCCGTCGGCCTCCGGCAGCGCTTCCTGGAGTTCCTTGCCGTACCGCTCGGCCATGCAGCCCACGGCGACGACGGCCTGCGTCTTGCCGTGATCCTTCAGATCATTGGCTTCCAGCAGGGCGTCGACGGAGTCCTTCTTGGCGGCTTCGACGAATCCGCAGGTGTTGACGACGGCGACGTCCGCGTCCGAGGCGTCCTCGACGAGCTGCCAGCCGTCCGCTGCCAAGCGGCCTGCCAGCTCCTCCGAGTCCACCTCATTACGGGCGCAGCCAAGAGTGACAAGGGCGACGGTGCGGCGTTCGGGCATGGGCTCAAGACTACTTTGTCCCGGCGCGCGCCCCCGCCGCGAGGGTTCCACGGGGCCGGCGCCCCCGAAATCCGGGCCCGGCCCCGGCCTCCCCGGCCTGCTCGCGGCCCGGAAGGCGTCCAGGTCAGCCGACCTCGGGGTCGCCCTTCGTGTACGTCAGCCGCTCGACCTGCCCCGGCTGGAACTTGTCCCCGACCTCCTTGCCGTTCACGAACAGCTGCATCGCCCCGGCGTCGCCGAGCACGAGCTCGATCTTCTCCTTGTCCGTGAAGGTCTTGGACTCGCCCTTCTCCAGCAGGCCGTCGAAGAGCAGCCTGCCGTTGTGGTCCTTCGCCGAGATCCAGCTCTTGCGGTCCTTGGCGGTGAGGGCGACCGTCACCTGGTCCTGCGGGACGGCCGCGATGGCACTGTCCGACGGGTCGGGCTTGGGGTCGACGGGCTTGGTCGGGGCCGGCTTCGCGGGCTTGGTGGCGGCCGGCGTGGAGCCGCCGGCGACGTCCGTGGAGCCGCCGTTGCCGTTGCCACCGTTGAAGAGCGTGAAGCCGACGAAGCCCACGACGGCGACGATCGCGGCGACCATGGCCGCGGTCCAGTTGGGGCGACGCGCCTCGGGACGGATCCGTTCCGCCTCGAAGAGCGGCGCGGCGGGCGTGGGCGCGGGACGACCGCCGTGCTCGTCGTCGTACTGCGCGACCAGGGCGTCCGCGTCGAGGCCGACGGCGCGCGCGAGCGTACGGATGTGCCCGCGTGCGTAGACATCGCCGCCGCAGCGGCTGAAGTCGTCCTGCTCGATCGCGTGCACGATGGGGATGCGCACCCGTGTCGAGCCGCTGACCTCGTCGACCGTCAGACCCGCGTCAACGCGGGCCTGCTGGAGAGCGCGTCCGATCGAGGGCCGGTCGTCTTCGATCGAGGACCGGTCATCTTCGATCGAAGGCCGGTCGTCTTCGGGAGAGTTGCCGATGGACACGGGGGCGCCTTTCGAGCGTGAGCCACCTGCTGGGTGTTCAGTCTAGGGGTGGTACGAAAGCGTGAGGCAACTGGGAGGGCGGACTTTGTACGCCATCAGAACCGCTCGCCAGAACGGCCTGGCAGCCCGATGGTGACACCATCTGTCTCCCCCTTCCCTCAACTGGACGTACGAACACGGGAAACGGTTGCCCACCGTTCTCTTACGGGTGAGAATCTCCCCGGATCATAGCGAGCATTTCATCCAATTCATCCGGTTTCACGAGTACATCGCGCGCCTTCGATCCCTCACTCGGCCCCACGATGTTCCGAGATTCCATCAGATCCATGAGCCTGCCCGCCTTTGCGAAACCGACACGCAGCTTCCGCTGGAGCATCGAGGTCGAGCCGAACTGCGTGGACACCACGAGCTCGGCCGCCTGGCACAGAAGGTCCAGGTCGTCACCGATATCCTCGTCGATTTCCTTCTTCTTCGCCGTCCCGACCACGACGTCTTCCCGGAAGACGGGCGCCATCTGGTCCTTGCAGTGCTGGACGATCGCCGCGACCTCGTCCTCGGTGACGAACGCGCCCTGCATACGGGTCGGCTTGTTCGCGCCCATCGGCAGGAAGAGACCGTCGCCCTTGCCGATGAGCTTCTCGGCGCCCGGCTGGTCGAGAATGACCCGGCTGTCCGCGAGCGAGGAGGTCGCGAAGGCGAGCCGCGAAGGCACGTTCGCCTTGATCAGACCGGTGACGACGTCCACGGAAGGACGCTGGGTGGCGAGCACCAGATGAATGCCCGCCGCGCGGGCCAATTGGGTGATGCGGACGATGGAGTCCTCGACGTCGCGCGGCGCGACCATCATCAGGTCCGCGAGCTCGTCGACGATCACCAGCAGGTACGGGTACGGCGACAGCTCCCGCTCGCTGCCCTCCGGCGGCTTCACCTTGCCGTTGCGCACGGCCTGATTGAAGTCGTCGATGTGCCGGTAGCCGTACGCCGCCAGGTCGTCGTAGCGCAGGTCCATTTCCCGTACGACCCACTGGAGCGCCTCGGCGGCCCGCTTGGGGTTGGTGATGATCGGCGTGATCAGGTGCGGGATGCCCTCGTACGCCGTGAGCTCGACCCGCTTCGGGTCGACCAGCACCATCCGTACGTCCTCGGGGGTCGCCCGCACCATGACCGAGGTGATCAGGCAGTTGATGCAGGACGACTTTCCCGACCCGGTGGCGCCCGCCACCAGCACGTGCGGCATCTTCGCGAGGTTGGCCATCTCGTAGCCGCCCTCGACGTTCTTGCCGAGCGCGACGAGCATCGGATGGTCGTCCTCGGCGGCATCGGCGAGCCGCAGCACATCACCCAGCTTGACCATCTCGCGGTCACTGTTCGGGATCTCGATGCCGACGGCGGACTTGCCGGGGATCGGACTGATGATGCGTACGTCCGGACTGGCGACGGCGTACGCGATGTTCTTCGCGAGCGCCGTGATCCGCTCCACCTTCACGGCCGGGCCGAGCTCCACCTCGTACCGCGTCACCGTCGGCCCCCGGGTGAAGCCCGTGACCGCCGCGTCGACCTTGAACTCCGTGAAGACGTTCGTCAGCGAGGCGACGACGGCGTCGTTGGCGGCGCTGCGCGTCTTACCGGGACCGCCGCGCTCCAGCAGGTCCAGCGAGGGCAGGGAGTAGGTGATGTCCCCGGCGAGCTGGAGCTGCTCGGCGCGCGGCGGCAGCGGCTGGGAGACCTCGGGCTGCGCCTTGGTCAGATCCGCCACCTTCGAACCGGCCGCAGGCGCACCACCCGTACCCACCGCGGGAACGGGCGTACGTTCCGGCTTCCCGGCGCCCTCGCGCGCGGGCGGCACAGCGGCCGGACGCTCGGTCGTGACCCCCTGCGTCAGATCGGCCACGAGCGCCGAGGGCGGCAGCCCGTTCAGTACGGCGCCGTCCAGCGCGGCAGCGGCGGCCGCGGCGAAGTCGACAGGGTCCATGGGCTCCATGGCACGCGACGCGGATGCGGGCTGCGCGGCGGCCCTGCGGGGCCGGCGGCGCCGGGTGAGTGCCTCCTCCTCGGCGAGGTCCGCGTCGTACTCCGCGGGCGCCGGGCCCCGGCGCGCGGACCCCCGGCGCGCGCCGGGGGGAAGCGCCTCGCGCCACTGCTCCTCGTACCGCTCGTCGTCCTCGAAGTCGTACTCCTCCGGCGGCGCCGGGAGGATGCCCAGCATGATTCCGAGCTGACGCAGCCGCTCCGGGATGGCATTGACCGGCGTGGCGGTGACGACCAGCAGCCCGAACACGGTGAGCAGCAGGAGGAGCGGTACGGCGAGGACGCTGCTCATGGTGAAGACCAGCGGCGTGGAGGCGGCCCAGCCGATCAGTCCGCCGGCGTCCTGCAGCCCCTCGATGCCGTCGCCGCGAGCGGGCGATCCGCAGGCGACGTGCACCTGTCCGAGGACACCCACGACGAGGGCCGAGAGCCCGATGACGATGCGGCCGTTGGCCTCGGGCTTCTCCGGATGCAGGATCAGCCGTACCGCCATGACGCCCAGCAGTATCGGCACCAGCAGATCGAGCCGCCCGAACGCACCGGTCACCAGCATCTCGACCAGATCGCCGACCGGGCCGCGCAGCTGCGCCCACGTCCCGGCGGCGACGATCAGCGCGAGGCCGAGCAGGAGCAGCGCGACGCCGTCCTTGCGGTGCGCCGGGTCAAGCCCCTTCGCGCCACGCCCTATTCCGCGCAGCAGCGCGCCCACGCCGTGCGCGAGGCCAAGCCAGAGAGCGCAGACGAGGCGGTACACGCCGCCGGTCGGCGACGGCGCCGCCTTGGGCGCGGGCCTGGCCGCCGCCTTCTTGGCAGGCGCCTTCTTGGCGGGCGTCTTGGGCGAGGTCTTCTTCGCTGCGGCGGCGGTCTTCTTGGCGGGCGCCGCCTTCTTCGGGGCGCCGGTGGTACGGCCGGCGCGCGGCTTCGCGGTGCCCGCCGTGCCCTGGGAACCCTTGCCGGACGTACGTGAGGCCATGGTGGTGAGGTTACCTGTGCGGGCCGCGACGGACACGTGTGCCCACTGCTTCACCCGTCCGTGTCGTGCCGCGGGAGGCCGGATGCTGACGCCACCTCACGCGGCCTTCCGCGCCCGTCAGTACGACCCTCAGTACGTCCGTCAGTGCTGCGAAGGAAACGGGGGCGCCGCGCCGTTGGTACCAGGTTCGAGCGCGTCGAGCGCCCGGCGCAGGCCCGTCAGTTTACGCTCGAGGTGAGCCGCCGTGGCGACGGCCGCGGCGTCCGCCGATTCGTCGTCGAGCTGCTTGGAGAGCGCCTCGGCCTGCTCCTCAACGGCGGCAAGCCGCGCGGAGAGTTCAGCGAGGAGCCCGGCAGGCTCCTTCGATTCGCCCACGCCGCCCGCCTGACCGCCGCCCTCCAGCTGGAGGCGCAGCAGCGCCGCCTGCTCGCGCAGTTGGCAGTTCTTCATGTACAGCTCGACGAAGACCGAGACCTTGGCGCGCAGCACCCACGGGTCGAACGGCTTCGAGATGTAGTCCACCGCGCCCGCCGCGTAACCCCGGAAGGTGTGGTGCGGACCGTGGTTGATGGCGGTGAGAAAAATGATCGGGATGTCCCGGGTCCGTTCTCGCCGCTTGATGTGCGCGGCGGTCTCGAAACCGTCCATTCCTGGCATCTGAACGTCCAGCAGAATGACCGCGAAGTCGTCCGTCAGCAGCGCTTTGAGCGCTTCCTCCCCTGACGATGCCCGTACCAGTGTCTGATCCAGCGCAGAGAGGATGGCCTCCAGCGCCAACAGATTCTCCGGCCGGTCATCGACCAGGAGGATCTTGGCCTTCTGCACCATGGCCCGCCCTCCTCGCCCCGGCAGTGCACCGGGCGCCGCCCCAGGGGACGACTCTCTTGCGTCGCCCGTCCTTGTGCCGGTCATCGTAGCCGCACCCCGCCTGTCGCCACACCCTGTCACCGCGATGTCACTGTGCACGTAGCAGAAACGCGGTGGGAGACCAGAAGGTTCCCCGAATACCGCCGACTCACACGCCTTCGGCCACAGTCAGTCAGCAACCCGCCCAGATTCGCACACTCAACGATCACTCCCCACGCATCCACTGATCCATCACAGAGAGCAAATGGTCGGGATCGACCGGCTTCGTAACGTAGTCGGAAGCGCCGGACTCGATGGCCTTCTCCCGGTCGCCCTTCATCGCCTTCGCCGTCAGCGCGATGATCGGCAGCCCCGCGAACTGCGGCATCCTGCGGATCGCCGTCGTCGTCGCGTAACCATCCATTTCCGGCATCATGATGTCCATCAGTACGACCGTCACATCGTCGTGCTGCTCCAGGACTTCGATGCCCTCCCGGCCGTTCTCGGCGTACAGCACCGAGAGCCCGTGCTGCTCCAGCACGCTGGTGAGCGCGAAGACGTTGCGGATGTCGTCGTCGACGATCAGCACCTTCTCGTTGGAGAACATGATGCCGCGACGCGTCTGTGGTGCCGCGGCCTCCTGACCGCTCCCCGTCCACGACTCCTGGGAAGCCTGCGCCTGCTGCCCGCCCGAGGGCTGACCGGTCTGAGCAGTCTGGCCGTTCTGACCATTCTGACCGGCCTGCCCCGGCAGCGCCGTCCGCTGATCCGCGGCGCCCACCGCCTTGCGACGGCGCCGGAACAGCCCGGCCGGACCGGTCTGCGGGTCCGAGGGCAGCCGGGCGGGCCCGTTGTCGGCCGGCTGCGGGACGTCCGTCCCCGAGGCGTCCTCCGGGAGGCTCCCGCGCAGCGGCTCCATGCCGCCGGGCGTGAGCTGCGGGTAGCCCTGGGGCGGCAGTTCGCTCGGGTGCAGCGGCAGGTAGAGCGTGAACGTCGACCCGCGGCCCGGCTCGCTCGCCGCGTGGATCTCGCCGCCCAGCAGCCTGGCGATCTCCCGGCTGATGGACAGCCCCAGACCCGTGCCGCCGTACTTCCTGCTGGTCGTCCCGTCGGCCTGCTTGAACGCCTCGAAGATCACCCGCATCTTGCTGGCCGCGATCCCGATGCCGGTGTCGGTCACCGAGAAGGCGATGAGATCGGCGTCCGCGTCCCGCAGCGACCCGGCCTCCAGCAGCTGCTCACGGATCGCGTTCGGTACGTCGGCCTTGGCCGGCCGGATGACGAGCTCGACGGCCCCGCTGTCGGTGAACTTGACCGCGTTGGACAGAAGGTTGCGCAGGACCTGGAGCAGCCGCTGCTCGTCCGTGTGCAGCGTCGCGGGCAGCTCCGGGGACACCCGTACCGAGAAGTCGAGTCCCTTCTCCGCCGTGAGCGGCCGGAAGGTCGCCTCCACGTAATCGACGAGCTGGACCAGCGCGATCCGGGTCGGGCTGACGTCCATCTTGCCCGCCTCGACCTTCGACAGGTCGAGGATGTCGTTGATCAGCTGGAGCAGGTCGGAACCCGCCCCGTGGATCGTCTCGGCGAACTCCACCTGCTTCGGCGAAAGATTGCCCTCCGCGTTGTCTGCGAGCAGCTTCGCCAGGATGAGGAGCGAGTTGAGCGGCGTACGCAGCTCGTGCGACATGTTCGCCAGGAACTCGGACTTGTAGCGCATCGAGACCGCGAGCTGCTCGGCGCGCTCCTCCAGGACCTGCCTGGCCTCTTCGATCTCGGTGTTCTTGACCTCGATGTCGCGGTTCTGCTGGGCCAGCAGCTCCGCCTTCTCCTCCAGTTCGGCGTTGGACTCCTGAAGGGCCTTCTGCCGGTTCTCCAGCTCCGCCGAGCGCTCCCGCAGCTGCTCGGTCAGCTCCTGCGACTGCTCCAGCAGCACCTCGGTCTTCGTATTGACGCTGATGGTGTTGACGCTCGTCGCGATCATCTCGGCGATCTGGTTGAGGAAGTCCTTCTGGATCTGCGTGAAGGGCTGGAACGACGCCAGCTCGATCACACCGAGGACCTTCCCCTCGAAGAGCACCGGCAGCACGATCACGTGCGCGGGCGGCGCCTCGCCGAGACCGGAGGAGATCTTGAGATAGCCCGGCGGCACGTTGTCCACCAGGATGGTGCGCTTCTCCTCCGCCGCGGTGCCGATGAGCGTCTCACCCGGCTTGAAGGAGGTAGGCATCGAGCCGGCCGAGTAGCCGTAGCTACCGCGCATGCGCAGTTCGTACGGGCTCTCCGCGTCCGCCCCCACCTCGGAGCTGCCACGCGTGGTCAGGGCCAGGAAGAACGCGCCGTGCTGCGCCGAGACCACCGGCGTCAGCTCGCTCATGATCAGCGAGGCCACGTCGTCGAGATCACGGCGGCCCTGCATCAGACCCGAGATACGGGCCAGGTTGCCCTTGAGCCAGTCCTGTTCCTTGTTGGCGAGGGTGGTGTCGCGCAGGTTGGCGATCATCGTGTTGATGGTGGTCTGGAGCACCTGGATCTCGCCCGCCGCATCGACGTCGATCTTGAGATTCAGGTCGCCGCGGGTCACCGCGGTGGCCACGGCCGCGATGGCGCGCACCTGCCGGGTCAGGTTCCCGGCCATCTCGTTCACGGACTCCGTCAGGTCGCGCCAGGTGCCGTCCACATCGCGTACGCGCGCCTGGCCGCCCAGGATGCCCTCGGTGCCCACCTCACGGGCGACCCGGGTCACCTGGTCGGCGAAGGACGACAGCTGGTCAACCATCGTGTTGATGGTGGTCTTGAGCTCCAGGA
This sequence comes from Streptomyces sp. NPDC002994, assembly GCF_040611155.1. Lineage (NCBI taxonomy): Bacteria > Bacillati > Actinomycetota > Actinomycetes > Kitasatosporales > Streptomycetaceae > Streptomyces > Streptomyces sp. NPDC002994. Next base: position 7,925 of record NZ_JBEXNQ010000026.1, on the reverse strand, counting down.
TCTCGCCGCGCGCGTCGATGTCGATCTTCTTGGTCAGGTCGCCCTTGGCGATGGCCGTGGTGACCATCGCGATCTGGCGGACCTGCCCGGTCAGGTTGGACGCCATCGAGTTCACCGACTCGGTGAGGTCCTTCCACGTACCGGAAACGCCCGGCACCCGCGCCTGGCCGCCGAGTTCGCCTTCCGTACCCACCTCGCGGGCCACTCGCGTGACCTCGTCGGCGAACGAGGACAGCGTCGTCACCATGGTGTTGACGGTGTCGGCGAGCTGGGCGACCTCGCCGCGCGCCTCGACCGTCACCTTCTTCGTCAGGTCACCGTTGGCCACCGCCGCCGAGACCTGCGAGATGTTCCGCACCTGCGACGTCAGGTTGTTGGCCATCAGGTTGACGTTGTCGCTGAGGTCCTTCCAGATGCCGGTGACGCCGCGTACGCGCGCCTGGCCGCCCAGGATGCCCTCGGTGCCCACCTCACGCGCGACCCTCGTCACCTCGTCGGCGAACGACGAAAGCTGGTCGACCATCGTGTTGACGGTGGTCACCAGCTCCAGGATCTCGCCCTTGGCATCGACGGTGATCTTCTTCGACAGATCGCCCTTGGCGACCGCCGTCGTCACCTCGGCGATGTTGCGCACCTGGGAAGTCAGGTTGTTGGCCATGGAGTTGACGGACTGCGTGAGGTCCTTCCACGTACCGCTGACGCCCTGCACCTCGGCCTGGCCGCCCAGCATGCCCTCGGTGCCCACCTCACGGGCCACCCGGGTCACCTGCTCGGCGAAGTTCGACAGCTGGTCCACCATCGTGTTGAGGGTGTTCTTCAGCTCCAGGATCTCGCCGCGCGCGTCCACGTCGATCTTCTGCGACAGGTCACCACGGGCCACCGCCGTCGCGACCTGCGCGATGTTGCGGACCTGAGCGGTGAGGTTTCCAGCCATTCCGTTCACGGAATCGGTCAGATCGCGCCATACGCCGGCGACACCCGGCACCTGCGCCTGGCCGCCCAGCCGGCCGTCCGTACCCACCTCGCGGGCGACCCGAGTCACCTGGTCGGCGAACGAAGACAACTGGTCCACCATCGTGTTGATGGTGTTCTTCAGCTCCAGGATCTCGCCGCGCGCGTCCACGTCGATCTTCTGCGACAGGTCACCACGGGCCACCGCCGTCGTCACCTGCGCGATCTGGCGTACCTGCGAAGTCAGGTTCCCCGCCATGAAGTTGACGGAGTCGGTGAGTTCCTTCCACGTACCGCTGACACCGTCGACCCGCGCCTGGCCGCCGAGGCGGCCCTCCGTACCCACGTCACGCGCCATCCGCGTCACCTGGTCGGCGAACGAAGACAGCTGATCCACCATCGTGTTGACGGTGTTCTTCAGCTCCAGCATCTCGCCGGAGACGTCGACGGTGACCTTCTGCGACAGATCACCATTGGCGACCGCCGTCGTGACCTGCGCGATGTTGCGCACCTGCCCGGTCAGGTTCCGGAAAGCGGTATTGACGGAGTCCGTCAGGTCCTTCCAGGTCCCCGCCGCGCCAGGCACCTGCGCCTGGCCACCCAGCAGTCCCTCGACACCGACCTCACGCGCCACTCGCGTCACTTCGGAACCGAAGGACTGGAGCTGGTCCACCATCGTGTTGACGGTGTTCTTCAGCTCCAGCATCTCGCCCGCGACATCGACGGTGACCTTCTGCGTCATGTCACCGTTGGCCACCGCCGTCGTGACCTGCGCGATGTCCCGCACCTGCGTCGTCAGATTCCGGAAGACCGTGTTGACGGAGTCCGTCAGGTCCTTCCACGTGCCCGCCGCGCCCGGCACCTGCGCCTGACCGCCCAGCAGACCCTCGCCACCGACCTCGCTCGCCACTCGCGTGACCTCGTCCGCGAACGTACGCAGCGTCTCGGTCATCTGGTTGATCGTCTCCGCGAGCTGGGCGACCTCGCCCCGCGCACTCACGGTGACCTTGCGCGACAGATCGCCATTGGCGACCGCCGTCGTCACCTCCGCGATCCCGCGCACCTGAGCCGTCAGGTTCCCGGCCATCAGGTTGACGGAGTCCGTCAGGTCCTTCCACACACCCGCGACGCCGGGCACCTGGGCCTGCCCGCCCAGCTCACCCTCCGTACCGACCTCACGCGCGACACGGGTCACCTCGGAGGAGAACGACGACAGCTGGTCGACCATCGTGTTGACGGTGTTCTTCAGCTGAAGCATTTCGCCGGCCACATGCACGGTGACCTTGCGTGACAGATCACCCTTGGCGACCGCCGTCGTAACGAGAGCAATGTCACGCACCTGAGCCGTGAGCCGGTACGCCATGGTGTTGACGGAATCCGTGAGATCTTTCCACGAACCGGACATACCGCGCACCTGAGCCTGGCCGCCCAGTTTGCCCTCGGTACCCACCTCGAGCGCGACCCGCGTCACCTCGTCCGTGAACGCGGACAGCTGGTCGACCAGGTTGTTGACCGTACGCCCGACCTTCAGGAACTCCCCGCGCAGCGGGTGCCCCGCACCGTCCGCGCCGTCGCCCCCCTGCGTCCGCAGCTCCATCCGCTGGTCAAGATCACCGTCCGCCACCGCGGACAGCACCCGCCCGACCTCGGAAACAGGCCGCGCGAGGTCGTCCACGAGCGCGTTGGACGCATCGATCGCGGTGGCCCAGGAACCCTCACAGGCCCCTGTTTCCAGCCTTTCGGCCAGTTTTCCCTCACGTCCGACCATGCGCCGCACTCGGGCGATCTCACCCGTCAGATGCAGATTCCGGTCAGCCACCTCGTTGAAGACAGCGGCGATCTCGGCCATCACGCCGTCGCCCGACACCGTCAGGCGTTTGCGGAAATTGCCGTCCCGCATCGTCACAAGGGCCTGCAGCAGCCTGTTCAGGGCCGCCGTATCCACTTCGGTTGTCCCATTGTTCCGGGACCGTCCGCCTTTTGCGCGCGTGCTGGTGCTCCGCGCGGCTACGCCAGACTCCACCGTGTCCCTCCCGCAGGGGTTGACCGTACTCATCGGGCTTCGCCCGAAGCCTTCCCAGTGTTTCACCATGGCCGAACCAGGCCATAACAGTTCGGCAGCTTCGCACACCCCTCCCCGGACTCCCGAGGCGGAAACACTGGTAACCGGCATCCGTTCGGACAGCGAAGGTAAGTAACCTGGCTTCCGGCTGTCCAGCCGCCCCGGTCCGCCCGGCGGGGGCGGTGACGTGAGATCCACAACCGGGCACCGGAGGGGCGGGCCGATCATGGCAGAGCCGGGCGTCGAGACGCGTACGAGGAGTTCTGTGATCACCGCGCGGGCGGCTGCCAGCTTCGACCCCGTGGGACGGTCCGTCGCGACCGCCCGCGCTTTTGTCAGGGACACACTCCAGGGGTGGGGGTATTCCGACATCGTGGACGACGCCGTCGTCCTCACCAGCGAGCTCGTCACCAACGCGGTGGTGCACGCCGGCACCACCGCCGACGTCCTGTGCCTGCGTACGGAAGAAGGCGTCCGCGTCGAGGTCGGCGACCGCTACCCCGAACGCGAGGTCCCGCTCCAGGGCACGGCCCAGTCCTTCGGCAGCCCCGACCGCGAAGGCGGCCGCGGCCTGCTGCTGTGCGCCGCCCTCGCCTCCCGCTGGGGCGTCGAGTACGCACCCACCAACAAACACGTCTGGTTCCAACTCGATCTCCCCGAACGCCCGGTGGGTATCCGCTCCGCCGGCCCCGTCCTCCCCGTCGAGCTCCTCCCGGTCGCCGACGGCCGCATCCGCGTCGCCGTCGTCCAGATCGACCGCTCCGGCGCCATCAACGCCTGGAACGAAGACGCGGAAGATCTCTTCGGATACAGCGCCGACCAGGTCATCGGCAAGCAGCTCACCGACTTCGCCGCCTGGCCGCACACCCCCGGCATCGCCACCGGCATCGCGGACGCCCTCCAGCTCTCCCGCTGGGAGGGCAGCTACGGCATCCGCGCCGCCGACGGCCGCACCGTCGCCGTCTACGCCTCCCACCTGCGCGTACGGGACACCTCCGGCGAGCCCTCCACCATCTGCCTCCTCGTACGCGACTTCGAGCGCGCCGTGCTCCAGTCCCCCCAGCGCACCCCCAGCGACACCGCCAAGGGCTCGCTCTCCGAGGGCCGTACGACGGACCCCTTCGAGGTCTTCATCGGCTCCCCCGCCCCCGACGACCTCGACGGCCTCCTCCAGCGCACCGTCGAGCGCTCCCGCGACATGCTGGACGCCGACTCCGCGTTCCTGCTCCTGGCCACCGACGACGAGACCGAGCTGGAGGTACGGGCCACCACCGGCCTCCCCTCCGCCCGCCAGCGCTTCGCCCGCGTCCCCGTAGAGGCCGGCACAGGCCGCTACGGCTCCGCACGCATGCCCGCCGTCCACGAGGACCTCACGGCCGTCCCGGGCGCCGTCCCGCTCCTCAACGGCACCGGCATGCGCTCCGTCGTCACCGTCCCCCTCAAGGTCGAGGGCCGCCTCACCGGCTCACTCGGCGTCGCCGCCGAAGCCCCCGGCCGCTACTCGAACGAAGAGGCCCTGCGCCTGCAGTTCGCGGCGGACCGCATCGCCCTGGCCGTCGAGTCCGCCCGCCTCGGCGAGCTGGAACGCCTGCGCAGAGGCTCGCTCTCCTTCCTCGTCGAAGCCTCCGACCTCCTCGCCGGTACGCTCGACCGCGACCAGACCCTGGCCCTCATGGCACAGATGACGGTCCCCACCCTGGCGACCTGGTGCGCCGTCTACACGATCGCCGACCAGTCCTCCGAGCCGTACCTCTCGTTCGTACTCCACGAGGACGAGGAGCGCATCGACGGCCTCAAGGCCCTCCTCTCCAAGATCGACCCCCCGGAGCCGGTCCCGAGCCCCGGCGCCCGCATCTGGAACGCCCCCAGCGAAGCCGCCCACCAGGCAGCCCTCCGTACGTCGATGCGCAGCCTCGGCCTCGGGTCCACCCCGCACCTCGGCTCGGGCATCGGCACCACGCTCGCCACAGCGGCAGCAGTGGGCGGCGAGACGGTCGTCCTCCCTCTGGTCGCCCGCAACCGCGTCATCGGCATGCTCACCCTCGGCAAGCCCACCGACGACCACTTCCGCCAGGAAATCCTCGAACTCGCCGAGGATCTCTCCCGCCGCGCCGCGCTCGCCCTGGACAACTCACGCCTGTACTCCGAGCGCATGGCCATCAGCCAGTCCCTCCAGCGCAGCCTGCTCCCCCCGGAGCTTCCACACGTCCCCAACGTCGAGGTCGAGGTCATCTACCGAGCCGCGGGCGAGGGCAACGAAGTGGGCGGCGACTTCTACGACCTCTTCCCGATCCGCGACGGCGCCTACGGCTTCGCCATCGGCGACGTCTGCGGTACGGGCCCCGAGGCGGCCGCCGTCACCGGCCTCGCCCGCCACGCCCTGCGCCTCCTCGCCCGCGAAGGCTTCGGCGGCCCCGCCGTCCTGGAGCGCCTCAACGCGGCAATCCTCGACGAGGGCGCCCGCAGCCGCTTCCTGACGCTCCTGTACGGCGAGCTGTGGCCCCAGGAGGACGGCAGCGCCATCCTGAAGGTCGTCTGCGCCGGCCACCCGCTGCCGCTGCGCCTGCGCCCGGACGGCACGGTCGAACCGGCCGCCGAACCCCAGCCGCTGCTCGGCGTCATGGAGGACCTCGAGCTGTACGAGCAAGTGGTCACCCTCGACCCCGGCGACGTACTCCTGTGCGTCACCGACGGCGTCACCGAACGCCGTGAGGGCACCCGCATGCTCGGCGACGACGGCCTGGCCGACGTCCTGGCCACCTGTACGGGCCTGACGGCCGGCGCGGTCGCAGGCCGCATCCTGCGCGCAGTGGAACGCTTCGCGGCGGAACCTGCCTCCGACGACATGGCCATCCTGGCCATGCGCGTACCGATGCCGCACGCCCCCCTGTAGCGAGTACGTGGGTACGCGAAAGGCCCCCGCCAACCGGCGGGGGCCTTTCGTGTGTTGAGCCCCAATACGGAATCGAACCGTAGACCTTCTCCTTACCATGGAGACGCTCTACCGACTGAGCTATTGGGGCCTTGCTGCGCTGCGGCAACGGGATAGATCATACCCCGAATCCAGCCATGCTCTGAACCTGCCATTCCTCTGGACCGGCCACGCCCCCGCTGCCACCATGCCCGGATGCGGACCCGTCCCGGCACGCTCACGCACATACCGCTCTGGTCAGCCGTAGTGGCCATGCTCCTCTCACTCACCGCCTGCGGCTCGGACGACGCCAAGAAGCCCAGGAAGCAGCGGAAACCGACCGCCGCCGCGCGCGAGACACCTCGCCCCGGTGTCCAGAAGGTGACGATGACCTGGGACGGCAAGAAGCGCGTCTACAGGGTGCACGCACCGCCCGGCTACACCCCCGGCAAGAAGCTCCCCCTGATCGTCGCCATGCACCCGTACCCGAGCACAGGCGAGTTCGTCGCCAAGCTCAGCGGCCTCAACAAGAAGGCCGACAAGGAGAACTTCCTGGTGGCGTACCCCGACGGCCTCGACCTCGGCTACAACGCGCTGAGCTGCTGCGGCGACGAGGACGACGTCGGCTTCATCCGGGCGATGACCAAGCGCCTGGTCGACAAGTGGAAAGCCGACCCGGACCGCATCTACGCCACAGGCATCTCCAACGGCGCCGACATGTCGTTCAAAGTCGCCGTCGAACTCCACGAGATCTTCGCCGCGGTCGCCCCGGTGAGCGGCGCCTACAGCGGCCCAGCCACACAGGCCACCACCTACATACCCAGAACGCCGGTCCACGTCATGACCTTCATGGGCGGCCTGGACAGGATTTACGACACAGCGGACGCGGCTATCAAGACGTGGCAGAAGCGCCTGTCCTGCAAGGCATCTTCACCACAGAAACTCAAGGAAGAGATCACGCGAACGCACGCGAAGTGCGCGGACAAGTCAGAAGTGGTCACCTACCGGATCCCCACCATGGGCCACAGCTGGCCGGGCGCAGAACCGGGCGACATGGCGGAACCGGAAGCAGGCGTCAACGCGACCGACTTGATGGTGGAGTTCTTCACCTCACACCCCAAACAAAGGTCCTAAAAGGCCGGTTGCAGGAGCCCGCCAAGTGCATTGCAGGAAGCCACGACGCGCTGGAGATCACGCCGGGACAGCGAGCCGCCGACAGACAGCGCGAGCGTCTCGTCCGCGGCATGCTCGGTCTCCGGCAGACAGATCTCCCGCCGGAAAGCGGCCAGCCGGTGTACGGGCGTCTTCACGGGCACCTCACACTCCACACCCCGGCGCCGAACAGCGCGGGCAAAGGCATCACGATCGGGCCGCCCATTCCCGGGAACGCGCACAACGTACTGCTGATACGTGTGCCCCACGCACGCCTGTGGAGTCCGTACGCCGGTGAGCCGCCTGTCCAGATAGGCGGCGTGCACCTGCCGTTGAGCGAGCGCACGCGGCTCAGGAGTCGCCTCTTCGCGATGCTCCATCACCAGTAGCCCCCGCCGACGCCCGAGCTCCTGCAACGGCCGCATACCGGCCAGGTACCCGAACCGCGGTACGGCGACGACGGCCGCCGTACGCGACGTCACGGCAGCCTCCACCGCGACCGTATCCAGGCAGTACGTCGCCCCATCGATGTCCGCGAACACGGGCACCGCCCCGACGGCCAGCACGGCCTCGGCCACCTCGATGTTCCCGTACGCCGACACGATGACCTCATCGCCGGCACCGACACCCGCGGACTTCAGCATTCCGATCGTCCCCATGTGCCTGGATGCTGGTCGTACAACGTGAACACCAAGTAACAGGGCATAAAAAAACGCTGGTCCCCGAACCGAAGTTCAGGGACCAGCGTTGAATAATTGTTCGGCGGCGTCCTACTCTCCCACAGGGTCCCCCCTGCAGTACCATCGGCGCTGAAAGGCTTAGCTTCCGGGTTCGGAATGTAACCGGGCG
>NZ_JBEXNQ010000025.1:0-115011 GCF_040611155.1 Streptomyces sp. NPDC002994 | reverse complement strand
CCAGCCCCAGCCCGGCACTATCCAGCCCCTCCGGCGTTTGAGGAGCGGGGTCTGGGGCGGAGCCCCAGCTACCCCCCGGCTCGCTTCAGCCCGTCCGGCGTTTGAGGACCGGGGTCCGGGGCAGCGCCCCTCACGCGGCGGAGCCGCAAAATGCCACCGCACCCGCCCCCCTCAGACCGCCTCCCACGGCGTCGCGCCGTACACCGACATGACCGTCTCCATCAGCTCCTCGTCGACCGCGAACTCCCTCTCGTCGATACGCCGCACCGCAGCAATCCCCTGCGAGTTGGTAACGAACGCGGCCCGGTACGCGGCCAGCCCGCCCACCGTCACCCGCTCCCGCACCGACCGCAGCCCGTACTCCGGGAGCCGGGCTTCGAGCAGGGCCATGGTGACGCCGTGCAGCGACGGCGCGTCGGGCCAGACGACCGAAGTGCCGTCGTAGAAAGCGATATTGGTGATCGCGCCCTCGGTCACGACCCCACCGGGACCCGTCAGCAGCGCGTCGTCGAATCCCTCGCGCCGCGCGAGGTGCCCGTAGTGGGTCTGGGCGAAGCTGCCCAGGTGTTTGAGGTGCGGGAAGGGGCGCTCGTACGGGACCGACATCAGGGCCTGCGGCGCCGACGGCATGGTGGCAGGCGGGCGGACGGTCACCATGAGGGTGGCCGCCTCGGCCCCCGGGGCCCAGAACACGTACACACGCACCGCGGCGTCCCGCACCCCCGCCCCGTCGAGCGCGTGCCGCACCCGCTCGCGCACCAGCTCCAAGTCGAGCCCGGCGCCGAACACCTCCTGGGTGGCGGCGTCGAGCCGCGTGAGGTGCAGGCGCAGTCCGCGTACCCGGCCGTCTCTGACCTGCATGGCGGTGAAGTGGGCGTAACCGCCGTACAGGGTGGGGACGAGGAGGTCGTCCGCGGTGGCGACCTTGCGGCCGTCGACCTCGATGTGGGGAGTGGCGGGTGCGGGTGTGGGTGCGGGAGATGTGGTCATGCGGCCACCGTAAAACCGTAAAGGTGAGTGGAGAGATGTCCGCCGGAACGGCTTGACCTCAATCTTGGTTGAGGTACGAGTCTTTCCGTATGGACATCACGACGCACGAATCAGCCCAGATCAGCACGTCTTCCACCGACAACTCCGAAGCACGCGCCCCGCGACTGCGCGTCGCCGTCATCATCGCCAGCAACCGAGAGGGCCGCTTCGCCCCCGTCATCGCCGACTGGTTCGTCTCCCGGGCCGCCGAGCACGACGACCTCGACATCGACGTCATCGACGTGGCCGGCATCGACCTGCCGACCGCCCTCTCCTTCAACCCGTCCGACGAGATCAAGGCCGTCCTCACGCAGGTCTCCCCGCGGCTCGCCGCCGCCGACGCCTTCGTCGTCCTCACCCCCGAGTACAACCACTCCTTCCCCGCCGGCCTCAAGAACCTCATCGACTGGCACGGCAGCGAATGGCACGCCAAGCCCGTCGGCTTCGTCTCCTACGGCGGAATGTCCGGCGGCCTGCGCGCCGTCGAGCAACTGCGCCAGGTCTTCGCCGAGATGCACGCCACCACCATCCGCGACACCGTCAGCTTCCACGGCCCGTGGTCCCACTTCGACGAGGACGGACAGCACAAGGACCCGTCCGCCCCCAACACCGCCGCCAAGGCCCTCCTCAACCAGCTGACCTGGTGGGCGCACGCCCTGCGCGACGCCAAGTCCGTCCGTCCGTACACCGGCTGAGGGCGGCGCACACACCGCATGCTGATCCGACTTCTGCGCACCCGACTGCGCCCCTCTGCTCCTTGTCGTCCTCGCGGCGGGCGTGGCGGCCGTCGCCCTCGCCGTACTGAGCCCCAAGATCTTCGGCCACGCGACGGACCTCGTGGTCGCGGGCGCCACCGGCCGCCCGGCGGGCATCGACTTCCGGGCGGTGGGGGAGGCCCTCGCCCTGGCCCTCGCGGTGACGGCAGGCTCCGCGCTGCGGCTGGCGATGGTGGTCGTGCAGCGGGTCGGCTACCGGCTGCACGAGCAGGCGGAGACGAAGCTGGCGCGACTGTCGCTAAAGAGCGTCGGCCGCTTCATCCGCACCCTGCCGGACGGGTACGACACGGTGATCGACGAGGAGGGCGCCCACCTGAGTGCGGGGGAAAAGCGACTGCTCACGATCGCCAGGGCGTTCCTCACCTCACCGTCCATCCTGATCCTGGACGAAGCGACCAGCTCGGTGGACACCCGCACGGAGGTCCTCATCCAGCGCGGGATGAACTCTCTGCGCGAGGGCCGCACGTCGTTCGTCATCGCCCACCGCCTCTCGACGATCCGCGACGCGGACGTGATCCTGGTACTGGAGGACGGCGCGATAGCCGAACAGGGCACGCACGACGAACTCCTGGCGGCGGTGGTGTGACGGCGGGGGCGGCGCTGCGTAGGGGGTTGGTAACCAAGGCTTGCTTCCGGGGGTTTCGGGCCGTCCCGAGCGCTCGAGTGTCGGTGGGCCGTGACGGCGCGTCAAGGGCGCTCCCTACGGTCGCGTCGCTGCGCGATGTGCCTTCGGCCCACCCTTGACCCGCCGCCCCGGCCCACCGCTAACGCTTATACGGGGACGGCCCAAAGAAAAACGCCCTGCACAGGGGCTGGGGGAGTGGCGCGGGTCGGCTCGGTGGCTTGCGGCTGAGTGGATGGGGCGCGGCAGGTTGAGCGGGCGGCGCGGCCCCAGTCTCGGCGGGTGCGGCAACGGCCGCTGGTGCGACATCCCCATTCCCACGCACACGAGCACCCACGCCGGCAGACGGCCGGCCGGTCGGGTCGACCTGCGCACTCCTGAGCTGCGCGGGTGGGGCGCGGCAGTTGAATGGGGCGACTCGGGCGAGTGTGGCGTCCGCCCCGACCGGTGGTCGATGGAGCCTCAAGCGCGTTGCTGGTGTGGGTGGGGGAGGGCTGCCCAGGGGTGGGTGGTCTGTCGACGGCCCCGCCGGACAAGGAACCAGGCTCGCGGGTGGCCGACTCGATACTCTCGGCCGGTTTCGAGGATCTCGGTCGGGCGGGATGGGACGAACCCGGCAGAGGCCAACCTGAGACCTCTTTTTTTGCCCCATTTTGTGTAGGTGGGGAAGGTTGTGGGGAGCGTCAGGTGCTGGGTTCGTTGCATGACGACAGCCCGGTATGGGCTCGGGTCGCCAAGGTTCTGTCCGGTGGATCACCGACTGCAGTGGTGCTGGGTCGTTGCACCTGGGTGTGGGGCGGGGTGATCGGTGCGGCTGGAGCGGCATCCGCCCATCAGCACGCCGCAGGGGCCCGTAAGAAAGCACCGCGCAGGTTCGCCCATGCGGGTGGAATCGTCGCAATTATGCAGGTGCGGGGTGTGATCCGGATAGCTTTTTATGTCGTATGCCTTGCCAGCGACGAACAGGATCCAAGCCGTGAGCGAATCATCAGCCGAGGCAGAAGCGAAGAAACTCATCCGCGAATATGTCGATGAGCTGAGGGAGGCGGGCGGAAATGAGGCCTTCTATTCGGGCAATGATGAGAAATGTAAACTTCTACAAAAGAAATTGGACGAGCATCACGTCGCACCCCAACCGAATGCGGCTACTTTCCTCCCCTTGATGCTTGAGTTCTGGTGGCGCGGCTGTAAGCGCGAAGTGCCGAGGTTCCCCAAGGACGTCAATCCGCGCTCCGTAGAATTCTACATGTACCCATCCGGGACGTTTCAGGGCTGGCTGCCAGGGCTCCGGAAATGGAACAGTTCAAGTTTTTATCTTGGGGAGGGTGCGTACTGGGACGGTCCTCAGCATGTCAGGGTTCCTGATGGCGCGACGATCTGTGCGCGGGATCAAAACAACAACGAGTCGAGCCCTCATTTTCAGGCGCTGGGAACCCCCGTAAAGTTTAAACTGGAAGATATTGAAGTGCATCACCTTGATCCGTCGTCCGAAGTGAAAACAACACTGTTTTCGCTGAAGGCGACGAACAGTGAAATGGCCGAACGTTACCTCCGCCCACACGGGGTGGTTTACTCCGGAGGCGGGTCCGTGCCCGAGGACGACACTGCGCGAGATATCTGTTTCGCCTCGGAATCAGCCAATTTCAAGTGGTCGCTCCTGGCTGAGGGGGCTAGCTATAGGTTTATGGCATGGCAGCGTTGTCGCCTAGGGGCGACCACGCGGGAATATGTCGTGCCTGTCGGCTTGCTCTCTTCGTCGAAAGAGAACTGGGACCGGGTTTCCTGCATTACTCACGACAGCGATCACTCCCGCTGGGAGGTGCACGACTTCGCCGGCGGTGGTTGGAAGTAACCGCGCGGCCGCTTCCGGCTTCCACAGCGAACACCACGGACAGCAGCCCGGGGAAACCTGGCCCCCAACCTCAGGGACATAGGCGGAATCCGCGTTGCCGCCAGCACCTCAGCTCGGTGTCGGCCCCCTGCCTTGAGCGGAAGCTGGGGGAGGGCGGGACAGAGCCGAGACCCGCCGGACAAGGCCGCGGCTGCGTTGAATCGTCGACGTGGCGGGTCTGGCGCCGGGCTCGGCTCAGGTTCAGGAACACGTCTCCGCGGGAAGACTCGTCCGGCCGGTGTTCCATAACCTCTTGCTGCCTGGCGTCTCGGCCGGAGAAGGCTCCGGATGCGACAGGGGTAACCGGACCCTTGAGGGCTTTGGCCGGAGCGTGGGCCTGGTCCGGGGTGATACACAGGGCAAGCGGTACGTGGCGCGGGCTGTACTGGGACGAGCACACGGCGATCGGGCTGTCGCCAGTCACGGTCCACCGGGGTTCGCCGATCGACGCCTGTTTGCTCAGCAGGGACGCGGCCAGATCACTGGCCGCGTCTGAACGTATCCCACAGCAGGAAAGCGCTCGCGCCACGGTGTCACGCAGGAGCAGGAGGCGCTCGGATGCATCGGACAGACCTTCGCCGACGTCCTGCTTGCTCGCGGCGAGAGTGATGAGCTCGGCCCAGGACAGTCCGGGGCCGGCCTCGTCGACGCCGCGCTGCCCGAGGTAACCGAGACGCCCCCACGTGGGGTGGCGGACGAAGAAGTCGGCGTTGCTCTCGTCCTCGAAGTTGGCGTACACGCCCGAGTAGGGTCGGGGACTGGAAACGGAGCATCAGCCACCGCGCCAGTCCCCGACCCTACTAGGGCCCGGCCGACGCCAACCCTTTCGTGCGAGGGAACACGCCCCCAGCGCTGGCGCGTGCAGACAGCTCCAGCGTCACCACGTTCGTGTCCGGGCCACCGGACACCTTGACCCCGCGCGGCCAACTCGACCCGCCCTGCGGAACGTTCGCGTCGAGTTGCACTGCGCGCACTGCCTCGCCGTTCTCGCTGAACACCCAGAGCGAAGGGCCTTCGTACGACGTCGCGGAGACCGACCAGTCGACCGGGTCCCCCACCGCGTCGGAGATGTCATCGCTGTCCGTCCCGTACGCGAAGACCTGCACCCGGTCCCAGTCGAACCCGGTCAAGCCGGACAATGGCACCGCCTCCGGTGTCCGCACCGCCGCGTCCAGCTTCGCTTGGAGGGCCTTGTCTGTCGTACTGGACAGTGGTGTCTCCCTGATGAACAAATACCAGGCGACCACCAGCGCCAAGGCCAGTGCCGCCACCGCGACCAGCCACAACTTGCGGACGCCCCGCATGCCCACGCCCTAGCTCCCCGGGCCCGGGTCGCCCGGGTCCCTGCCCTCGTGGGCGCCGCCCTTCACCCCGTTGCTGTGCCCGTGCTCTCCGATCTCCACCTTGTCACTGGCCACGAGGTTCCCTTCGCGGTCCATCACCACGGTCGTGCCGAGCTGCACCGCCGACTGGATCTTCGCGGCCAACTGGGCCGGTGTGTCCGTCGGGTTGTTCATGGCGATGCGGCGCCCGACCTCGTTGTTGTAGAGGTCCATGGCCTCCCGGTCCCTCGGGTTCCCCGGCAGGCGCTCGTGCGCGGTCCCGTACTGCTCGGTCCACTCGGGGCCGAACCGCTTGGTCATCAGCGCGTTCCAGTACGCATGCCTGAAGGCGTCCATGTGACCGTCGTTGCCGTCCTCGGGGAAGCGGGCCTGGCACTCCGCCCAGGCGCGCTCCTTGATGTCCTTGAAGTCGCTCTTCTCGACGACACTCAGGTCACTGAGCAGATTCTCCTCGCCCTGGGTGATCTGCTCGCCGAAGTAGTCCGTCACTCCACGTGGGTCGTCGGTGACTTGGTACTCGCGGAGGATCTCCTTGGGGCTCTTGCGCCGCCCCACGTGCACGACGTCGTTGAACGCGTCCCGGCGCGTGCCACCGTCGTCCTTGAGGTCCCAGGCGATCCGTTCGTCGGCCTTGTCGCCCATCCGTAGCGCGTCCTGGATCTGGGTATGCGCCTCTGCCAGGTTGTCCCGGACGGGACCGCTGCGGTAGTCGGGGTCGTGGATCAACGCCGGCGGCAAGTCGAGGCTTCCGTCCGGGGCGACCTCCGCGCCGTTCTCGCGGGCCTTCTTCAGGCCCGCGCGCAGGTGCTGCTGTGCGGTGCGGATGTCGGCCACGGCCATCTCAAGGGCCAGCCGAATGGCGTCGGCCTCTTCCTGTGCGAACTCCAACTGAGTGAGTTCCGCCACCCAGTTGCTGCGGGCCGCCTCATACGCGGGGCCCGACCAGCCGCTCTTCTCGAGGACGTCCTTGACCTCGGTCCGATAGCGATAGGCCAGATCCTTGAGCTTCCTGACCTGTTCGGCCCAGGCTTCCGCCGCCTTGAGCACCGGGCCGGCGTCGGCCCCTTCCAATTGGGCGACCGTCATCCCCAAGGGATGTCACCACCCTGCATGCCGGACGAGTTGACCACTTCCGCCGCCCGGTAGTTCTGGCTGTTGTACTGCAGGTTCCCGCCGGTGCGCCCGATCCTCTCGGCGAGGGCATTGTTCTGTTCGTCCCACAGCCGCGCGGTGCTCTTCAACTGGTCCTCGCTCAGCCAGCCGTCCACGCCCCCAGCCGCTCGACGCGTCGCGGTGCAGGTCGGCTCCGCCGCGGCCAGCAGGGCCTGCCGGATTTCCAGCGCATCACCGCCGGCCTTCTTGATCGCTTCGGGATCGGCGGCGTAACCCCGCTCACCGTCACGCAACTCAGCCATACAGTTCCCCCTCAAGATCTGTGTGTCCTTCATCCGTACAGTAAGGAGTGGACGCATGAGGCGTCTTGAGGGGTTCCGGGCGATTGTCCGTGGAACCGTCGCGCCTCCATGACCTGGATCGAGGACATGGGCGAGCCAGAAGGCGGGTTCTCGCGCGAGAACCTCGCCCGCGACCAGCTCGCAGTCCCCCTTCAGATACTCCGGGATGTGCACGGCGGCGCTCATAGGAGGAGGTTATGGAATACCGGCGGGACGAGCCGTCGGCGGGGTGGACCTGCTGCCCTGTCTCAACGACCCGGCTTCAAAGCTGCGGGCAACATGCCGGCACCCGGCATGGGGTTCGAGTGCGATGAACCCGGCACTTGGTGAATTCCATCGCCCCTCCGGCCTCATCCGTCTCAGCCGTGCCGCTTGCGGCCATCGCGGGAGCGCTTCGGCGTACAGGCGGAAGCGACGCACCCGGACCGCGCACGGGTGCCCGCTCTCAGGCGCGGTGGTCCGAGCGGTGGGTGAAGATGTCGGTCTTGAGTGCGCGTATGAGGCGGTGGAGTCCTTGCTGGGTGGCGGTCAGTATGACCACCGGGTCGTCGCTCTCGCGGAGTTTGATGCCACTTGTTTCGGCGGCGGCGATTTCCAGGCAGTTGGAGCTGTCACCGCTGTAGGAGGACTTTTGCCAGGGCAGCGTGGGCACGGTGGTTCCTCTCTCAGATGTCCTGTGCGATGCGGTGGATGAACTCGCGGGACGCGCAAGGGGTCAAAGCGCTCTCCTCCATGCGGTCAAAGACGGAGCGGTACTTCGCCAACTGGGCTTCGGCATCCAGGAAATCGCATCCATGGTGGACGTCGAGTTGCACAGTGTCGAGCTGCGGCACAGGGCCGGACACGTAGTCGATCGACTGGCCGTTGCCCGGGAACGTGCCGTTGCCGAAGGGGATCACCCTGATAGTGATGTTGTCGCGCTCACTCATCGCGATGAGGTGCTTGAGCTGGGCTCGGGCTGTTGCGGCTTCACCGAAGCCCATGCGAAGCGCGGCTTCGTGGATGTTCGCGGCGTACGGGATCGGAGGATCCCGGTAGAGGATCTCTTGTCGCTTGATGCGGTGGGAGATCCGGTGCTCCATTTCGTACGGGCGCAGAGGCGGGACAACGGTGTTGAACAGCGCCCGGGCGTGGTCCGGCGTCTGGAGAAGCGCTGGGATGTGAATCACCAGCGCCACCCTCAACGCGGCGGCGTGGTGCTCCAGTTCCGCCAGGTCGGCAAATACGGCGGGCAGAAGTTCTCGGTGATCGTCCCACCAGCCGCGCTTGCGGCCGCCGGTCATGGCCGCGAGGGCCTCCACCAGTTGGTCGTCTGCGCATGAATAGGCGCGGGCGAAGGCTCGGACCCGGTCGGCGCTGACGGCGTAGCGGCCGGCTTCGATGCTGCTGATTCGCGCTTGGTTGACGCCGAGGTGCGTGGCGGCCGTGGTGGCGGTCAGACCAGCGTGCTCACGGAGTTTGCGCAGCTCGGCACCGAGACGGCGCTGACGCAGGGTGGGGGCGGCGCTGGCTGGCATGAGGCTCCCTCTTCGTGTGCACGCAGTGTGCCCGTGTCACCCACAAGGGGCAGATTGGCAAGCATCTCTATGGATTGATGGCAACTATCTCATTCAGCGCTCTATGGTGGAACTCAAGCCACTTGCTGTTCGGGTGCCGTGAGATCGGAAGCGCACCGCCCCCCATCGGGGCGGCATTGCCACCGCGTGGTGCCGAGAGTAATTGGGGTCAATTCCGTCCTTCCACAGGAGGCGTTCATGGCCACCGTATCCTCGCCCGAACCCTGGGCGTACGCCCTTCATCTGCCGCACCATCCCCGTGCTCCGCGCGTTGCTCGTATGACTTTGCGGGCCGTGCTCGGTGGGCACGGGATGGGGGAACTGATCGACACCGCCGAGCTGTTGACCTCCGAGGTGGTCACCAACTCCTACCGTCATTCCGACGGCCCCTCCTCCCTGCGGATGCGGTCCATGCGCGAAGGGCGGCTGCGGGTCAGTGTGTGGGACACCAATCCCGTGATTCCCGCGCCCTTCGACAAGCCGCCCACGCTGCTGCCGTTCCTCCCGGAACCGGACGACTCCACCGGTGGGCGGGGGCTGCTTCTCGTGCAGTTGTGTGCCGACAGCTGGGGTGGCTTCTCCGTCGGGGCCGGGCTCGGCGGGAAACTGCTCTGGTTCGAGTTGGGGCGGCGGCCCGAGGCGGAATTCGCCTTCGCGGCCTGACCGGCCCCGGCACGCAGGAGTCCATCCGTGAGGAGAACGTTCGTGACAGCGTCCGACACCGCAGGGGCCGAATGGCTGACCGTACTGACCATGACCGACAGCCGCGAGAAGGCGCTGGTGCTCGCGCGTGACGCCGTCGACGCGCGACTGGCCGCCTGTGCGCAGGTCATCGGGCCGGTGGCCTCCGTCTACTGGTGGGAGGGCGTGACGGAGACCGCCGAGGAGTGGCAGGTGGTGTTCAAGACGGCGGGCGTGCGGTACGCCGATCTGGAGGCACACCTGAAGGACGCGCACGATTACGAGACGCCCGAGATCATCGCCACGGCCGTCGTGCGCGGCAGCGCGGAGTACCTGGCGTGGGTGGAGCAGGAGACCGCCATCCCGGAGAACAGCGGTCCGTGATCCTGATCAGTCCTGCGGCTCGCGCTCGATCCTTACCGCGCACACCTTGAACTCCGGCATACGTGACGTCGGGTCCAGCGCCGGGTTCGTCAGGGTGTTGGCCCGGCCCTCGCCCGGCCAGTGGAACGGCATGAAGATCGTGTCCGAGCGGATCGCCTCGGTGATCCGGGCCGGGGCCACCGCCCGCCCGCGCCGCGACACCACCGCCAGCCGCTCGCCCTCCGACACGCCCAGGCGCTGTGCGAGCCGCGGATGCAGCTCTACGAACGGGCCGGGCGCGGCCGCGTTGAGTTCGTCGACGCGGCGGGTCTGGGCGCCGGACTGGTACTGGGCGACGACCCGGCCGGTGGTGAGGAGAATCGGATACTCGGCGTCCGGTTCCTCCGCCGCCGGGCGGTGCGTGACGGGGACGAAGCGGGCGCGTCCGTCGGGGGTTGAGAAACGGTCGAGGAAGAGTCGGGGCGTACCGGGGTGGTCGTCATCCGCTGCCGTGTCCGGGCAGGGCCAGAAGACGCCGTCCTCCTCGGCGATCCGGCGGTACGAGATCCCCGAGTAGTCGGCCGGGCCGCCCGCCGACGCGCGGCGCAGTTCGGCGAAGACCTCCTCGGGGTCGACCGGGAAGCCCTTCTCGTGTCCGAGCAGCGACGCGAGGGAGTGCAGGACCTCCAGGTCCGTACGTACACCGGGCGGCGGGTCGATCGCCTTGCGCCGCAGCAGGACACGCCCCTCCAGGTTCGTCGTGGTGCCCGTTTCCTCCGCCCACTGGGTGACGGGCAGGACGACGTCCGCCAGCGCCGCCGTTTCGGAGAGGACCACGTCCGCCACCGCGAGGAAGTCCAGCGAGCGCAGGCGCTCCTCGATGTGGGCGGCGCGCGGCGCGGAGACGACCGGGTTCGAGCCCATGAGGAGGAGGGACTTGATGTCGCCGCCGAGTGCGTCGAGGAGTTCGTACGCGCTGCGGCCCGGGCCGGGGAGGCTGTCCGGGTCCACGCCCCACACCCCCGCGACGTGCTCGCGCGCGGCGGGGTCGGTGAGCTTGCGGTAGCCGGGCAGCTGGTCGGCCTTCTGGCCGTGCTCGCGGCCGCCCTGCCCGTTGCCCTGGCCGGTGAGGCAGCCGTAACCGGACATGGGGCGGCCGGCGCGCCCCGTGGCGAGGCAGAGGTTGATCCAGGCGCCGACGGTGTCGGTGCCCTTGGACTGCTGCTCGGGGCCGCGCGCGGTGAGGACCATGCCGGTCGCCGCGTCGCTGAACATGCCTACCGCTTCGCGGAGTTGCGGGACCGGGACGCCGGTGATGCGCTCGACGAGCTCGGGCCAGTGCCCCATGGCCGCCGCCCGGGCCTCGTCCCAGCCGGCCGTACGGTCCTGGATGAAGGCCTCGTCCGTACGGCCCTCCGCCACGACGATGTGCAGCAGGCCCAGCGCGAGCGCCAGGTCGGTGCCGGGGCGCGGTGCGAGGTGCAGGTCGGCCTGTTCGGCGGTACGGGTGCGGCGCGGGTCGACGACGATGAGCTTGCCGCCGTTCTCCTTCAGCTCGGTGAGGTAGCGGAGTGCGGGCGGCATCGTCTCGGCGAGGTTCGACCCGACGAGGATCACGCAGCCGGTGCGCGGGATGTCCTCCAGGGGGAAGGGCAGACCGCGGTCGAGGCCGAAGGCCTTCTGGTGGGCGGCGGCGGCCGACGACATGCAGAAGCGGCCGTTGTAGTCGATCTGGGACGTGGACAGGACGACGCGGGCGAATTTCCCCAGCGCGTACGCCTTCTCGTTGGTGAGACCGCCGCCTCCGAAGACGCCGACGGCGTCGCGGCCGTACACCTGTCGTGTACGACCCAGACCCTCCGCGATCTTGGAAAGGGCCTCCTCCCAGGTGGCCGGTTCGAGCCTGCCTGTGGCGGGGCGACGGACCAGTGGCTCGGTCAGGCGCACCCGGGAGGAGAGCACTGCGGGCGCCGTACGGCCCTTGCCGCACAGGGCGCCCCGATTCACGGGGAAGTCCGTACGCTCGACGACTTCCACCACGTCGGCGCCGTCCGCTGCCGCGCGCAGGTTCATTCCGCACTGGAGCGCGCAGTACGGGCAGTGGGTGGCGGTCGAGGCGGGGGGCGTGGCCTGGGTGGGGGCCGGGGAAGGGCGGGGCATGCCGTCAGCATGCGACGGCAGTGTTACGGCGACGGGTGCCCGGGTGTTACGCCCCCGGTACGCCCCGCTCCCCCTCGCCGCCGCCGATCGGTGAGGCGGCATGCTGCGACTCGCTCAGTGCGGAGGCGCGAGGAAGCCGTCCACCACGCGGCGCGCCTTGCCCACGGCCTCATTGTCGCCACGGCGCAGGGCGATGTTCGCGGCGGTGAGCACCGCGTCGATCTGGAACGCCGCGAGGTCGGCGTCCAGGTCGTCGATCTCGCCGGTGCGGACGGCTTGGCGCAGTTCGCCCGCGAGGACACCGAGCCAGTCCCGGTGGTGACCGAACAGCGCGTCACGGACCTTCCCGGGCCGGCTGTCGAAGTCCGCGAGGTTCGCCACCCAGAAACAGCCGCCGGGGAAGAGCGGCGTCTCGACGTACGCGATCCAGCGCTCGGTCAGCGCGCGCAGCCGGGCGGCGCCGGGAGGGGCGGCCGACGCGGGGCGGACGACCGCGTCGAGGAAGGCCTCGCGTGCGGACTCGGCGGCGGCGACCTGCAAGGTCTCCTTCGTACCGAACAGGGTCTGGACGCCGCTCTTGCTGAGACCGAGGTCTGTTGCCAGCCGGCCGATGCTGAGCCCGCTGAGCCCCTCCAGCGAGGCCACGTCGGCGGCGTGGCGGGCGATCGTCTGCCTGGTCCGCGCGCCACGCAGGAGCCGCCCGTCGGACGTTCCCCCTGCCGTTCCCCCCGCGTCGGCACTGTCGACCGACCGCTCCGTTGGCTCGCTCACGTGGCCATCCTGCCACACCCTTGCGCTTAACGTACGACCGATCGTACGTTTTGTTTGTGACTGCCACAGCGACTTCCCTCACCGAAGAGTCCGACCCCTACTGCCTGTCGCCGGCGACCGCCGCGCAGCTCCTCGCCGACGCGCCCTGGCGCCGGTTCGCGGTGATCGGCGACAGCCTCTCGGCGGGGACCGGAGACCCGAGCCCCGGCTACGCCGGCCTCGGGTGGGCCGACCGCCTCGCCGACATCCTTCGCCGCGTGCGCCCCGATCTGGCGTACCTGAACTCCGCCGAGATCGGGGCGACGACCGCCGGAACGCTTGCGACGCAGGTGGACCGGTTGATCGCGTACGAACCGGACCTGGTCCATGTGCCGTGCGGCGCCAACGACCTGTTCCGTCCGGAGCCCGACTTCACGCGAATCGAGCAGACGCTGCGGCGCGTGTACGAACTGGCCGCGGGCACCGGCGCCCAGTTGACGGTCTTCACGCTGGGCAAGGCTTTTGTGGTGCCCCAGTTCCCGGACTGGCAGGACAGAGTGCGCAGGCTCAACGCCATCACCCGCGGACTGGCCGCGGAGCACGATGCCGTGCTCATCGACATGTGGGACCACCCGGTCAATTCCCGGCCGGATCTGCTGAGCGCCGACCGGATCCACTTCGCCACCTCGGGCCAGGCCGTGATGGCCGCCGAGGTCGTCAAGGCGCTGGCGGCCGTGCTCGAGGCGAACCAGGGAGTCACCGCGTGACGAACGTCGATGAACCGGTCCGACCGCGACCCGCCGCGCCGCCGGCCGCCACCGCCGCCACCACACCGTGGCCGGCCGTGGCGATCGTGCTGGCCGGCGCGTTCATGGCGATCCTCGACTCCTTCATCGTCATCGTCGCCGGGCCCGCGATCCAGGCCGACCTCGGCGCATCCGACGGCGAGCTGCAATGGATCCTGGCCGGCTATCAGCTCACGTACGCCGTGTTCCTCATCACCGGCGGCCGCCTCGGCGACATGCTCGGCCGCAAACGCATGTTCGTCGCGGGCATGACGCTGTTCACCCTGGCATCGGTCGCGTGCGCCGTCTCCCCGACGGCGGCCGGCCTGATTGCCGCGCGTCTCGTCCAGGGCCTGGGAGCCGCGTTGATGCTCCCTCAGGTGTACGCCGCCATCACCGGGCTGGTCGGAGAGAAGGACCGGCACCGCGCCTTCGGCGTGCTCGGAGTCGTGATCGGGCTCGCCACCATCGGCGGCCAACTCATCGGCGGGCTGCTGATCGGCGCCGACGTCTTCGACTCCGGCTGGCGGTCGGTGTTCCGGATCAACGTCCCGATCGGAATCGTGACTGTACTGCTGGCGGCCAGGCACCTGCCGGAATCCCGGGCGGCGTTCGCGCGCAGGCTCGACCTCCCCGGAGTCGTGGTCCTGAGCGCCGCGCTCTTCCTGCTCGCCTTCCCGCTCATCCAGGGACCTGAAGCGGGCCGGCCCTGGTGGACGTGGGCCGGCCTCGCCGCGAGCGCCCTCGGCTTCGCCCTCTTCGTGCGGATCGAACGGGGGGTGGGGAGGCGGGGCGGCGACCCGCTGGTGAGGATCTCACTCTTCGCCTCGCGGTCGTTCTCCGTAGGCATCGTCCTCGTCCTCGCCCTCTACGCCGTCCTCACCTCGTACTACCTCGTGCTGTCGATCGCACTGCAGGACGGACTCGGCATGTCGGCCCTCGGGGCGGGGCTGGTCTACGCCCCGGCCGCCGTGACCTTCTTCGTCTTCAGCATGCTCGCGAGCAGGCTCGTGCCGAAGTACGGCCGCCGGGTCCTGGAGGCCGGGGCGGTCGTGCTCGCCGCCGGCTACGCGGCAACCGCGATCGTCCTGGCCGGAGGCCTCCCGTTCACGCCGGGGGTCATCATCCCGACGCTCATGCTGCAAAGCGTCGGTGGCGGACTGCTCATCACCCCGGCGCTCAACGCGGTCCTGACGCGAATCGACCCCGACGACGCGGGCATCGCCTCCGGAGTCCTCTCCACCGCCCAACAGGTCGGCGGCGCGCTGGGCGTGGCCGTCATCGGAGTCGTGTTCTTCGACTCCTTCCATCCCTCCGCGCACCACGCGCCCCAGGCGGCAGCGACGGCGGCGGGACACGCCCTGGCGATGTCCTCCGTATTCACCTGCGTCATCGCGATCGCCGCCACCGTCCTGGTGTACCTGCTCCCCAACCACCCGCGCCCTACTGCCCGGTGAGGTACCCGACCGTCATCCCGGCCGTCCAGCCGCCGTCCACCGCCAGCTCGGAGCCCGTCATGTACGCCGCCGCGTCGGACAGCAGGAACGCCACCGCGGCCGCGATCTCCTCCGGTACGCCGACCCGCCCCATGGGGGTGCCCAGGTAGTTGCCCTCGCCGGTCTGGATGCCGACGGGGGCGGTCATCGGGGTGTACGTCATTCCGGGATGCACCGAATTGACCCGGATCTTGGCCTCCGCCAGCTCGACCGCGCCGATCTTCGACAGGCCCCGCACGCCCCACTTGGAGGCGCCGTAACCGGCGGTCATCGCGAGGCCGGTGAGTCCGGCCGCCGACGAGATGTTGACGATGGACCCGCCGCCGCCGCCGTCACAGTCGCCGTCACCACCCGCCCGCATCAGCGGAATCGCGGTCTTCATGCCGATGAAGACCCCGACCAGGTTGATCTCGACGACCTGGCGGAAGTGCTCGACACTCTCGTGCTCCAGGAACTGACCGGTGGCTATCCCGGCGTTGTTGACCAGGCCGTCGATCTTCCCGAACTCGGCGACCGTGAAGTCCAGCGCCGCCTGCCAGTCGCTCTCGCTGGTCACGTCGTGCCGTATGAAACGCGCCGCGTCGCCGAGCTTCTCGGCGGTCGCGGCGCCTTCCTCCTCCAGTACGTCGGTGATGACAGCCTTCCCGCCGCCGTCTACGACGGCCTGCGCGGTGGCGGCGCCGAGGCCGCGGGCCCCGCCGGTGATGAGGACGACCTTGTTGCTCAGATCAACGACAGCAGCGGACACGACGACCAACCCCTGATCAGAATGGATGCGTATGCCTATTCGGCATACCTGTCGGCCGTCAGTCTGTCAGCGCCCCGACGCGTCTGCCAGCGCTTCGGCCACACCGGATTCCCGGCGCCCCAGAAAGCGCGGATCGGGTTCGGTCGCGGCATCGAGCGCCGCCTTGCCGGCCGCGAGGATCTCCCGTACGCCGCCGTAGTACCAGGTCGCGTCGCGCCGGGCGTCGACGCCGACTCCGTACGCGTCGATGCCGGCGGCCCGGCACAGCCCGATCGCCCGGCGGATGTGGAACCCCTGACTCACCAGCACGGCCCGGTTCACGCCGAAGATCTTCTTGGCGCGTACGCACGAGTCCCAGGTGTCGAAGCCCGCGAAGTCGCTGACGATGCGCTTGTCGGGCACGCCCTGCGCGACCAAGTAGGCGCGCATGGCGTCCGGTTCGTCGTACTCCGTCCGACTGTTGTCCCCGGTCACCAGCACGACCTTCGCCTTGCCCACCCGGTAGAGCTCGGCGGCGGTGTCGAGGCGGTTCGCGAGGTACGGCGACGGGCCGCCCCGCCAGAGGCCGGCCCCGAAGACGACGACCACGTCGCGGGCCGGGGCATCGGCCGTCGTCCTGACCCGGCTGTCGGCGACGGCGTGCAGCCAGGTCGCCGGCGCCAGCGCGAAGACGGCGGCGAGCATGAGCGCCTGGACGGTACGCCGTTGGGCGCGGCGGGTTCGGGGTATGAGGCGGCGGCCCTTGAGCCGCTCGCCCGCCCACCGCTGTGCTGCCTTGCCTGCCTTGCCCAGTGAAAATCGCATGTCTTTCCCGCCCCCGACTGGAATCATTTCGCTATGGCGACACAATTCTGGCCCCTGTACGGGCTCCGGATCACGACTCCGCGCCTCGAGCTGACGCTGCCGGACGGCGCGGTGCTCGACGAACTGGCCGGCGTGGCGGCCGACGGCGTACACGATGAGGCATCCATGCCGTTCTCGGTGCCGTGGACGGACGGGGCGCCGCAGGACCGCGCGCGGGCGACCTTCCAGCACGTGCTGGGCACGATCGCGCAGTGGCAGCCGGAGAAGTGGACGCTCAGCCTCGCCGTGCGGTGCGAGGGGAAGACCGTCGGCAGGCAGGACCTGATGACGGAGGACTTCCCGGTGACCAGGGAGGGCGAGACCGGCTCCTGGCTGGGGCTTGCGCACCAGGGGCGCGGCATCGGTACGGAGATGCGTGCGGCCGTGCTGCATCTGGCGTTCGAGGGCCTCGGGGCCCGGCATGTCACCTCCGCGGCGATGACGGACAACCCGCGTTCGCTACGGGTGTCGGAGAAGCTCGGCTACCGGCCGGACGGCCTGATGGTCGAGTCGGTACGGGGTGAGGCCAGGACGTCGCTGCGGCTGCGGCTGACCAGGGACGACTGGGAGGCGCACCGGACGGTGCCAGTGGAGGTGACGGGGCTGGAACCTTGCCGGGAGCTGTTCGGGGTGTAGGCGAAGGTCCGGGTGCTACCGACCACGGACATGGGTGGCCGCCAGCTCGGCTTCCCTGATGACGGTGTCCGTGTCGACGCCCAGCAGCTCGCCGTGCGCCTTGCGCATCCGGCCGTCCACGAAGACGTGACTGACGTTGGGCGGCTGCCCGTTGAGCACGATCTGGTTGATCCAGTCGAAGCGTGGTGCGAAGTTGAGCGTGCCCGGGTCGAGGACGACCACGTCCGCGCGTTTGCCCGGCGTGAGCGAACCGATGCGGTCCGCCATACCGACGCACTCCGCGCCGCCCAGGGTCGCCATGCGCAGTACGGCCGGAATCGTCGGGTGCACCTCGGGGTCCTGGTGCAGCGCCCGCTGCAGTCCCAGGGCCGCCTTCATCAGGTTGAACATGTCGGACGTGTCGTTGGTTCCCCCGTCATGGCCCAGCCCCGCCTTCACGCCGCGTGCGTGCAGCGCGGGCAGCCGCATGATGCCTGAGGCCAGCCGCATGTTGCTCAGCGGGCAGTGGGCCACCCGGACGTCATGCTCGGCGATCAGCGTGATCTCGTCATCGGTGAGATGGATCGCGTGGTTCATCAGCAGATCCGGCCCGAAGGCCCCAGCCAGCCGCAGTGCGCGGACGGGGTCGTCCCGGCGGTCGCTGTGATGCTCCAGGACATGGGAGTTGAGCATCACTCCGAGGTCACGGGCCAGCTCGTTGAACCGGCGCAGCCGGTCTACGCCCGCCATGCCCGCGTGGACGGAGACCTGGGCCGATGCCAGCGGGAGCGGGTCGAGCAGGTCCTTCTTCACCCGGGCGACGAGGTCCGTGTCCGGGGTGCTCTGCATCATCGCGTACACGAAGCGCAGCCCGGACTCGTCCAGCGCGCTGATGTAGCGCTCGCTGGTCTCGTACGGGATGGGGTGCACCCAGTCCACGACGGTCGTGACGCCCGCCTGGAGCGCGTCGAGCGCGGCGAGGCGGACGAAGCGGTACATGTCCTCGGCTTCGATCTTGCTGAGGGTCGTGCTGTTGCAGGAGGCGAGCCAGCCGTACAGATCCTGACCCGCGCATCCGCCGCGAATACTGGACTGCCACAGGTGATTGTGAATGTCCACGAACCCCGGCAGCACCATCCGGCCGCTCACGTCCACCACCCTTGCCCCGGACGGCTCGGGCAGCCGCCGCCCCACGGCGGCGATTTTCCCGTCGCGCATCAGCACATCGGCGTGGTCGAGCGTGCCCAGCGGGCCTTCCCCGACGTCCGGGTCCATGGTGAGGACCACGTCCGCTCCGCGGAGCAAAGTGGTACGCGTCAGCCCCGGTCTCTCAGCTGTCTCAGCTCTCTCGGCTCTCTCAGCCGGCCGCGCCGCGGGGGCGGAGAGCGGGGCCCCCAGCATCAGAGGGACGCTGCCCAGGCCGGCGAGGACGTTTCGGCGGCTGGGCCGCGCAGACTCGGTCATGGTGTTGGTATCCCGCGCGCCGAACCTGAAAGCAAGGTGCAATTCCGGCCAATGGAAAAGTAATTCCAATTGCGCCTGGCGTTCCATTTTTGCTCCTTACCGCCTGCACACCGGCCCCACCCGCCCGGTGAGGCCGTCGCAAAAACCCGTCACGCCCGCGCAACGAGGCGGCAACCTGCGCCCGGCAGTATCGGTCCATGACGGAGTCGGCAGCACACCGCGAGTCACTTCCGCTCGACAGCACGGCGCAACTGCTCACCCGCATCACCACCCAGCTCGGCACGCAGCTGAGGCACGTCTCCCTGAACGGAACCCGCCGTCCGATGACCCTGCCCACGCCCCCGCCCCGGCCGCCGTCCCCGCCCACCCTCGTCGCCGTCGCCCACGGCAGCCGCGATCCCCACGCGCTGCGCACCGTCACCGCGCTGCTGGCGCGGGTCCGCGAGCTGCGCCCGGGGCTCGACGTACGGCTCGGGCACATCGAGCTGAACGAGCCGCTGCTCACCGGCACCCTCGCGGACCTGGACCCGGGCGAGGCCGTGCTCGTACCGCTGCTGCTGAGTCGCGGTTACCACGTCAAGTACGACCTGCCGCAGGCCGCCGCCACCGCCCCCCACCTGCGCACCCGAATAGCCGCCCCGCTCGGTCCGCACCCCCTCCTCGTCGAGGCGCTGTACGCCCGCCTCACCGAGGCCGGCTGGCGGGCCTCCGACGCCACGCACCCCACAAGCGGCGTCGTCCTCGCCGCCGCGGGCTCCCGCGACCCGGAATCCGCCGCCGACACCTGCCGCACCGCCGCCCTGCTCAGCGAACGCCTCGGCGGAGTCCCCGTCATCCCCGCCTACGCGTCCGCCGCCTCGCCGACCGTCCCCGAAGCCCTGCGCGCCCTCGCCGCGCGTGGCCGCCACCGGGCCGCCGTCGCCTCGTACTTCACCGCGCCGGGCCGCTTCGCCACGCAGAGCGCCGCCGCCGCGCCCTGGATCGCGGCCGCGCCGCTCGGCACGCACCCGGCCCTGGCGCGGCTCCTCCTGCTCCGTTACGACCAGGCTGTGGCCACCCGTTCCCCGGCGCCCCGGCGCCAACTGGCCTCCGCCTGAGCCCCGACTGTCACTGGCTGCGTTTACTGTCGGTGCATGGAAGGCACAGCGCACGACGCCCAGTCCCACGACACTCAGTCCCACGACGCCCACTCCTCCTCCGTCCAGCTCGCCCCCGCCCAGCTCGACGCCGCCCTCTACGACGCGGCCGCCACCGAGCGCTGGGCCACCGAGCCCGACAAACGGCCCGGCAGGACCGCCTTCCAGCGCGACCGCGCGCGCGTGCTGCACTCCGCCTCGCTGCGCCGCCTCGCGGGCAAGACCCAGGTCGTCACCCCCGGCTCGAGCAGCCAGGTCTGGGACGCCAGCCCCCGTACCCGCCTCACGCACTCCCTCGAATGCGCCCAGGTCGGCCGCGAGCTGGGCGCCGCCCTCGGCTGTGACCCGGACCTCGTCGAGGCCGCCTGCCTCTCCCACGACATGGGCCACCCGCCCTTCGGGCACAACGGCGAGCAGGCACTCAACGACTTCGCCAAGGACTGCGGCGGCTTCGAGGGCAACGCCCAGTCGCTCCGGCTCCTGACCCGCCTCGAACCCAAGCGTTTCGTACGCTCACCACAGAGCGGCGAGATGGTCAGCGTCGGCCTCAACCTCACCCGCGCCGCCCTCGACGCCGCCACGAAGTACCCCTGGCCGCGCGGCGCCCACCCCACCGAGCCCAGCTCGGGGAAATTCGGCGTCTACGAAGACGACCTGCCGGTCTTCGACTGGGTCCGCCAGGACGCGCCCGCCCACCGCCAGTGCTTCGAGGCCCAGGTCATGGACTGGTCCGACGACGTGGCGTATTCGGTGCACGACTTCGAGGACGGCCTGCACGCCGGCCACCTCGACCCCAACTTCCTGTTCGCCGAGCCCGAGCGCCAGGAGATCTTCGCGGTCGCGATCGGCAGATACGTACCGGAGGACACCAGCCCGGAGGAGCTGGCGGCCGCCCTCGACCGCCTCCTCGACGAGGAGTGGTGGCCGCACGGCTACGACGGGTCGGCCGTCGCCCAGGCCCGGCTCAAGGACGCGACCAGCCAGCTCATCGGCCGCTTCTGCCTGTCCGCCGAGGGCGCGACCCGCCAGGCGTACGGAACGGGAAGGCTCACGAGGTACGCCGCCGAGCTGGTGGTCCCGCGCGAGGTGCGCCACGAGTGCGCCGTCCTCAAGGCCGTCGCCGACCGTTACGTCATGCAGCGCGACGAACAGGAACGGCTCCGCGCCGACCAGCGCATCGTCATCGCCGAGCTGGCCGAGGCCCTCACGGCCCGCGCCCCCGAGGGCCTCGACCCCCAGTTCCGCGCCCTCTTCGCCGACGCGCCCGACGACAGGGCCCGCAAGCGCGTGATCGTCGACCAGATCGCGTGCTTCACGGACGCCGCCGCCCGCTCCCTGCACGCCCGGCTCACGGCCCGTACGCCGCGCCGTTCATGATCGCGTCACCGAGAGGCGTCCGCCGGTGCACGACGTGGCTGCCGCGCCGCTCGGAGGCGACCAGCCCCGCCTCCCGCAGCACCGTCGCGTGCCGGCTCGCCGTCGACAGCGTCAGCCGCAGTGCGCCGCCGAGCTGCGTGGTGGTCATCGGCCGCTCCAGCACCTCCAGGACGGACGCCCGGGTGTGGCCGATGAGCTGCGCCACCGGCAGTCCGGCGCCCTTCGGACCCGGGCCGCCCGCCCCGCCCGGCCGGGAGAGGGCGAGCCACCCGGGATCCGGCGTCACCGGATGGACCAGCACCGGGGGCAGCTCCTGGTCGGCCAGTGAAACGGGATACCGGATACAGAAGAACGACGGAATCATCGTCAGCGAACGCCCGCCCAGCTTCAGTTCGCTGTCCACCGGATAGCCGGTCTCCAGCACCCCGTCGTCACGCCAGGCGAAGTCCTGGTAGCTGCTCAGCAGCCCCTCGGGCCCATGGGACAGAGCCGCCTCCGCCCGCACGGGACGGTCGGCGTCGACGGCCGCCCTGATCACGTCCAGGTACGGCTCCACCGCCACCGCGTAGTAACGGCGCAACGCGTCGCCCAGCCGCTCCAGCGTCTCCACGTCCCCCTCGGCCAGCCGCCGGGCGACCGGTGGCACAGGGCCGTCCGCGAAGAGCCGCCCGAGTTCCGCGCTCATCCTGGCCACGGGCGTGGACAACACCTGGTCGACACCGGTCTCCAGATCCGGGATGCCCCGGCCCGGCGTCAGGAAGTCGGGGAGGTACGCCGCACACGGGCACAGCCGGTGCAGCGAAGCCACGGTCCCGGTGAGTCCGGCGCGGGCGATCGCCGCCCGTACCTCACGCCGCCAGGGATCGAAGACCAGCGCACCCTGCCGGTTCTGCAGCAGGTGAAGGCTGTTCACGATCTCCCACAGAGGATCCGGCCGTGCGGCCACCCGCAGCCGGTTCAGATCCTCGGTGGTGAAGTGGATGCGTAACATGCGCCCCCCAACTCCCTTGCTACGAGCGTACTCACGGGTCACCGGAATAGTGCGGTCCTTTTGCGTTGTGCACGAAAGCCCCGCACGGCGTCCATATCGGCGTGACCCTTGATGCCTGGTGGCTGCGGGCTGTCAACGGGGGAGACGTCCGCGGCCACCTCTTCCATGCCCTCACCCGCTCCTCCCACCCCTCCTACCCCTCGCCCGTCACGTGCGAGCCACCTCCGCGACACGCCCACAGCACACCCCCCTCTTCCCCCATCACGCTCTGTGCGGGACGCTCGAATACGGCGGCGTAGCGTGTGGGCAGGCACAGGAGGAGGCACCAAGTGGTCGACGCGGATCTGACATTCGTCATCATCGGTGGGGGACTGGCGGGGGCGAAGGCCGCCGAAACTCTCCGCAGCGAGGGGTTCACCGGCCGGGTGATCCTCATCGGGGACGAACGCGACCATCCCTACGAACGCCCTCCCCTCTCCAAGGGGTTCCTGGCCGGCAAGGAGGAACGCGACAGCGTCTTCGTCCACGAACCCGGCTGGTACGCCCAGGCCGACATCGAGCTGCACCTCGGCCAGGCGGTCGTGTATCTCGACCGGGAGACCAGGACGGTAGGGCTCGGTGACGGCACCGCCGTCCGCTACGACAAGCTCCTGCTCGCCACCGGCGCCGAGCCGCGCCGCCTCGACATCCCCGGCACCGGCCTCGCCGGCGTCCACCACCTGCGCCGCCTCGCCCACTCCGAGCGGCTGCGCGGCGTACTGGCCTCCCTCGGCCGTGACAACGGGCACCTCATCATCGCCGGGGCCGGCTGGATCGGCCTGGAAGTCGCGGCTGCCGCACGCGGTTACGGCGCCGAGGTCACCGTCGTCGAACCCGAGCCGACCCCCCTCCATCAGGTCATCGGCCCCGAACTCGGCCAGCTCTTCACCGACGTGCACAGCGAGCACGGCGTCCGCTTCCACTTCGGCGCCCGCCTCACCGAGATCACCGGCCAGGACGGCATGGTGCTCGCCGCCCGCACCGACGACGGCGTCGAGCACCTCGCCCACGACGTCCTCGCGGCGATCGGCGCCGCCCCGCGCACCGCCCTCGCCGAGGCCGCCGGCCTCACCCTCGTGGACCGCGCGCACGGCGGCGGCATCGCGGTCGACGCCACGCTGCGTACCTCCGACCCCGACATCTACGCCGCAGGCGACGTCGCCGCCGCCCAGCACCCCCTCCTCGGCACCCGGCTGCGCGTCGAGCACTGGGCCAACGCGCTGAACAGCGGCCCGGCCGCCGCCCGGGCGATGCTGGGCCAGGACGTGTCGTACGACCGCATCCCGTACTTCTTCTCCGACCAGTACGATCTCGGTCTTGAGTACTCCGGGTGGGCGCCTCCGGGCACGTACGACCAGGTCGTCATCCGCGGTGACGTCGCGGGAAAGCGCGAGTTCATCGCCTTCTGGCTGAAGGACCAGCGGGTGCTCGCCGGCATGAACGTGAATGTGTGGGATGTCACCGAGACCGTCCAGGCACTGATCCGCTCCCGGACCCGGGTGGACACCGACGCCCTCTCCGACCCGTCGGTGGAGCTGACGTCGTTGATCACCTGACGGGAGTGTCCGAGCACCGCCGTACACTTCACGCGTGGCAGGCAGGATCAACGATGACGACGTGAAGGCGGTCCGGGACGCGGTCCCGATCGACGCCGTTGTTTCCGAGTACCTCCAGCTCCGCAGCGCCGGCGGCGGCAATCTGAAGGGCCTGTGCCCCTTCCACGACGAGAAGTCCCCGTCCTTCCAGGTCAGCCCGAGCAAGGGTCTTTTCCACTGCTTCGGCTGCCAGGAAGGCGGCGACACGATCGCCTTCGTGATGAAGATCGACCATCTCTCCTTCTCCGAGACGGTCGAGCGCCTGGCCGCCCTGGCGGGCATCACTCTTCGCTACGAAGAAGGCGGCTACAACCCGACCCACCAGCGCGGCGAGCGCGTCCGCCTGGTCGAGGCGCACAAGGCCGCCGCGCAGTTCTACGTCGAGCAGCTCGACTCCGCCGAGGCGGAGATCGGCCGCAAGTTCCTGGCCGAGCGCGGCTTCGAGCAGAGCGCCGCGCAGCACTTCGGCGTCGGGTACAGCCCGGCCGGATGGGACCACCTGACCCGCTACCTGCGAGGCAAGGGGTTCTCCGACAAGGAGCTCACTCTCTCCGGCCTCTCCCAGGAGGGCCGCCGCGGCCCCATCGACCGCTTCCGCGGCCGCCTGATGTGGCCGATCCGCGACATCACGGGGGAGGTCGTCGGCTTCGGCGCGCGCAAGCTGCGCGACGACGACAACGGCCCGAAGTACCTGAACACCCCCGAGACCGCGATCTACAAAAAGTCCCAGGTGCTGTACGGCATCGACCTGGCCAAGAAGGAGATCGCCAAGACCAGCAGGGCGGTGGTCGTCGAGGGGTACACCGACGTCATGGCCTGCCACCTGGCCGGCGTCACGACCGCGATCGCCACCTGCGGCACGTCCTTCGGCGGCGACCACATCAAGATCCTGCGCCGGCTGCTCATGGACAACGCCTCGGCCGAGGTCGTCTTCACCTTCGACGGCGACGCGGCCGGCCAGAAGGCGGCGCTGCGGGCGTTCGAGGACGACCAGAAGTTCGCCGCCGAGACGTCGATCGCGATCACGCCGGGCGGCATGGACCCCTGCGACCTGCGGCTCGCGAAGGGCGACGCGGCGGTGGCGTCGCTGGTCGAGACGCGTACGCCGCTCTTCGAGTTCGCGATCCGCCACGTCGTTTCCCGCCACAACCTGGAAACTCCGGCCGGGCGGGCGGCCGCGCTCGACGAAGCCGCGCCGATCGTCGCCAACATCAAGAACATCGCGATCCAGCACGAGTCCGCCGTCCAGCTCGCGGGCATCCTCGGCATCCTCGACACGCAGTTCGTGGTCAAGCGCGTCGCACAGCTCGCCCGCTGGGCGCGCGACCGGGGCGGACGCGGCCCCGCCGCGCCGCAGGACCGGCGGGCGACTCCGTCGTACGACGCGGCACCGGCCGTCCCGAGCGGCCCCGCGCTGAATCTGCGCAGCCCCGCGCACCGCACCGAACGCGAGCTGCTGAAGCTCGCCCTCCAGCGCCCCGAGCTGGTCTCTCCGGCGTTCGACGCGTACGGGGCCGACGAGTTCACCGCCCCGCCGTACGCCGCCGTACGCCAGGTGATCGAGGAGGCGGGCGGCGCGGAGCAGGGTGCGCAGAACGCGTCCGACTACCTGGCGCAGGTCCGCGAGACGGCTCCCAACGACACGGTGCGGGCGCTGGTCACGGAGCTCGCCGTCGAGCCGATCATGCGCAAGACGGTCGACGAGATCTACGCGGGCGAGCAGCTGATCCGGGTCCGGCTGCGGGCGGTCGACCGCCGGATCCTCGACGTCCAGGGCACGCTGGCCCGCCTCGGCGGCCCGCACGCCGACCCCGAGCAACTCGCCGCCGTACAGAACGAGCTGTGGGTCCTCCAGCAGTACGCCCAGTCCCTACGCAGCCACGGCGCGGCCGCGCTCTGACGCCGCCCCCAGCCCCCTATGGAGCCCCTCCGGCGTTTGAGGAGCGGGGTCTGGGGCGGAGCCCCAGTGCGGGAAGGGGCGGGTAGGGGAAAGCGCCGCAGGCCCACCCGGTAACGGCCCGGACTCAAAAAGTCACCGCACGCCCCTCGTGGCAGCGATGTGTCGTACCCCACACTGGGTGGCGGTGCCTGAGTCCTCGGAGCGCGGCCGGCCCACGCCGAGTGGGCCTCACACACCCGCGGATCCACACATCGTGTACGGGACGGACGGCGGCCCGGTCGCCGCTCCCGTCCCGCTGCCGCACGCCCCCGAACCGGCAGCGTTCACCCTGGAGGTCGCCCCCGTGCAGACCCAGACCCAGCCGCAGACCCAGCCGTTGACCGACGTCATCGCCACGGTCCCTTCGCAGAGCCGGGGCGAACTCCACCCCGAACCCGAAATCGAAACCGAACCCGAAGCGGAACCCGAAACGGAAGCCGAAGTCCTCGTCGAGGACCCCCCGGACGCCCCCGAGACACCGGACGCGTCCGAGCGCCGCCGCAACCCCCGCGCCGACACCGGAGGCCCCTCCTCCGACCTCTTCCGCCAGTACCTCCGAGAAATCGGCCGCATCCCCCTCCTCACCGCCGCCGAAGAGGTGGACCTGGCCCGCCGCGTAGAAGCCGGTCTCTTCGCCGAGGAGAGGCTCAGCGGCTACCCCGATCTCGACTCCCAGCTCGCCGTCGACCTCGACAAGCTCGTGGTCATGGGCCGGATGGCCAAACGCCGCCTGATAGAGGCGAATCTGCGCCTCGTCGTGTCCGTCGCCAAGCGATACGTCGGCCGCGGCCTGACCATGCTCGACCTGGTCCAGGAGGGCAACCTCGGCCTCATCCGCGCCGTCGAGAAGTTCGACTACGCCCGCGGCTACAAGTTCTCGACGTACGCGACCTGGTGGATCCGTCAGGCCATGTCCCGCGCGCTGGCCGACCAGGCCCGCACCATCCGCGTCCCGGTCCACGTCGTCGAGCTGATCAACCGCGTCGTACGGGTCCAGCGCAGGATGCTCCAGGAGCGCGGCTACGAGCCGACCCCCCAAGAGGTCGCCACCCACCTCGAACTCACCCCGGAGCGCGTCAGCGAAGTTCTGCGCCTCGCCCAGGAACCGGTGTCGCTGCACGCACCCGTGGGCGAGGAGGACGACGTGGCGCTCGGCGACCTCATCGAGGACGGCGACGCCGCGTCACCCGTCGAATCGGCCGCTTTCCTCCTCCTGCGCGAGCACCTGGAAGCCGTGCTCTCCACGCTCGGCGAACGCGAACGCAAGGTCGTCCAGCTCCGGTACGGCCTGGCCGACGGCCGGCCGCGCACGCTGGAGGAGATCGGCCGCATCTTCGGCGTGACGCGCGAACGCATCCGCCAGATCGAGTCGAAGACCCTCAACAAGCTCCGCGACCACGCCTTCGCCGACCAGCTGCGCGGCTACCTGGACTGACGCCCGCCGCCCAAGGGCGCGACCGGCGGATCACGCGTACCGGGAGCAAGCACCAGCCCCGGTATGTCTTCGGGCGTGTCCTCAATCGCCGGACGGGCTGGATTTTTCAGCCCGTCCGGCGATTGAGGACCGGGTCCGGGGCGGAGCCCCCACGCGGCGGCAGCCGCAAAATGTCACAGCGGGAAGGGGCGGGGTGGGGAAAGAAAAGCCCCGCCCGACGCGCCCCAGCCGCCACCGGACCACACGCCCTCCGCGAGCCGCCCGGCCGAGCTCGCCGCTGCCCCGGCCGGAGTCCGTCAGTCCACTTCCGCTACCGCCTGAGCGAACTGCGCCGCGTAAAGACGCGCGTACGTGCCCTCCGCCGCCAGCAGCTCGTCATGCGTCCCCTGTTCAACGATGGACCCATTCTCCATCACCAAGATCACGTCCGCGTCCCGGATCGTGGACAGCCGGTGCGCGATCACGAAGCTCGTACGCCCGTGGGCCAGCCGCGCCATCGCCTTCTGGATCAGCACCTCGGTCCGGGTGTCGACCGAGCTCGTCGCCTCGTCGAGGACCAGGATCACCGGATCGGACAGGAACGCCCGCGCGATCGTGATCAGCTGCTTCTCGCCCGCGCTGACCCCCGCCCCCTCGTCGTCGATCACGGTGTCGTACCCGTCCGGCAGCGTCCGTACGAAACGGTCCGCGTGGGCGGCCCGCGCCGCCTCCTCGATCTCCTCGCGCGTGACGTCCCGCGTGGCCGACGCCCCGTACGCGATGTTGTCGGCGATCGTGCCGCCGAACAGCCAGGCGTCCTGAAGGACCATCCCGATGCCCGAACGCAGCTCCTCCCGCCTCATCTTCGCGATGTCGACACCGTCCAGAGTGATCCGGCCGCCCGTCACCTCGTAGAACCGCATCAGCAGATTCACCAGCGTCGTCTTGCCCGCGCCCGTCGGCCCGACGATCGCGACCGTCTGGCCCGGCTCGACGGCGACCGACAGGTGCTCGATGAGCGGCTTGTCCGGCTCGTACCGGAACGACACCTTCTCCAGCGCCACCCTGCCTTCCGGATCGGAGGGCGAAAGCTCCGCGCCGCCGCCCACCGCGTCCGGCTCCTGCTCCTGCGCGTCCAGCAGCTCGAAGACCCGCTCGGCCGACGCGACGCCCGACTGCACCAGGTTCGCCATCGACGCGACCTGCGTCAGCGGCATCGAGAACTGCCGCGAGTACTGGATGAACGCCTGCACATCACCGATCGACAGCGTGCCCGACGCGACCCGCAGCCCGCCCACCACGGCCACCAGCACATAGTTCACATTGCTCACGAAAAACATCAGCGGCTGCATGATCCCGCTGTTGAACTGCGCCTTGAACCCCGCCTCGTACAGCGCGTCGTTCTGCTCGCGGAAAGCCTCCGCCGACTCCTCCTGCCGCCCGAAGACCTTCACCAGCGCGTGACCGGTGTACATCTCCTCGATGTGCGCGTTCAGCTTGCCCGTGCTCTTCCACTGCCGCACGAACTGCGGCTGCGACCGCTTGCCGACCTTCGCCGCCACCACCACCGACAGCGGTACGGTCACCAGCGCCACCAGCGCCAGCAGCGGCGACATCCAGAACATCATCGCCAGTACACCCACGATGGTCAGCAGGGAATTGATGAGCTGGCCCATCGTCTGCGCCATGGTCTGCGAGATGTTGTCGATGTCGTTCGTCGCCCGGCTGAGCACCTCGCCGCGCTTCTGCTGGTCGAAGTACTTCAGCGGCAGCCGCGACAGCTTGGCCTGTACGTCCTCACGCATCCGGAACACGGTCCGGTTGATGACCCGGATCGACAGCCGCGACGACACCAGCATCAGCAGCCCCGCGCCCACGTACACCGCGAGAGCCATCAGCAGTACGTCGCCGACCGCGCCGAAGTCGATGCCCTGCCCAGGCGTGAAGTCCACCCCGGAGAGCATGTCCGCGAGCCCGTCGTCACCCTTCTCCCGCAGGCCCTCGACGACCTGCGCCTTGCTGCCACCGCCCTCGGTCTGCCGGCCGACGACCCCCGCGAAGACCACATCGGTCGCCCGCCCCAGGATCTTCGGCCCGATCACCGAGAGCGCGACGCTCAGCACACCCGCCGCGAGCATCCACCACAACGTGACCCGCTCCGGAGCGAACTGCCGCAGCAGCCGCTTCCCCGAGCCCTTGAAGTCCATCGACCGCTCGGCCGGCCCGCCCGCGCCGGCCATCATGCGTCCACCGGGCCCGCTCATGCCGCCTCAGCCTCCGTCAGCTGGGAGAGCACGATCTCCCGGTACGTCGCGTTGCTTTCCATCAGCTCGTGATGGCGGCCCGTGCCGACCACCCGGCCCTCGTCCAGGACCACGATCCGGTCGGCGTCGCGGATCGTCGACACCCGCTGGGCGACGATCACCACGGTCGCCTCGGCCGTCTCCCGCCCCAGCGCGGCCCGCAGCGCCGCATCGGTCGCGTAGTCCAACGCGGAGAACGAATCGTCAAACAAATAAATCTCCGGCCGCTGCACCAGCGTGCGCGCGATCGCGAGCCGCTGCCGCTGCCCGCCCGACACGTTCGTACCACCCTGCGAGATCGGCGCGTCGAGCCCACCCTCCAGCCGCTCCACGAACTCCCGCGCCTGCGCGACCTCCAGCGCGTGCCACAGCTCCTCGTCGGTCGCGTCCGGCTTCCCGTACCGCAGATTCGTGGCGACCGTTCCGGAGAACAGATAAGGCTTCTGCGGCACCAGCGAAACGGTCTTCGCCATCAGCACCGGATCGAGCGTCCGTACGTCGACCCCGTCCACCAGCACCTCCCCGCCCGTCGCGTCGAACAGCCGGGGTACGAGCCCGAGCAGCGTCGACTTCCCGCTGCCTGTCGACCCGATGATCGCCGTGGTCTCACCCGGACGTGCCACCAGATCGACATCCCTGATCACCGGCTCCTCGGCGCCCGGATAACGGAACTCCGCGCCCCGCAGCTCCAGTTGCCCGTGCCGCCGCAGCTCCCGTACCGGACTGGCCGGCGGTACGACGCTCGACGCCGTGTCCAGCACTTCCTCGATGCGCTCGGCGCACACCTCGGCGCGCGGCACCATCATGAACATGAAGGTGGCCATCATCACGGCCATCACGATCTGCATCAGATACGCGAGGAACGCCGTAAGCGCACCGATCTCCATCCCGCCACTCTCGATCCGGTGCGCGCCGAACCAGACCACCGCGATGCTGGACACGTTCACGACCGTCATCACGATCGGGAACATCAGCGCCATCAGCCGCCCCGAGGACAGCGACACATCCGTCAGCGCGGTGTTCGCCTCCCGGAAGCGGCCCTTCTCGTACTCGTCCCGTACGAACGCCCTGATGACGCGGTTGCCGGTGATCTGCTCGCGCAGAACCCGATTGACGACGTCAAGCCGCTCCTGCATCGCGCGGAAAAGCGGCCGCATCCGCCGCACGATCAGGCTCACGGAGATCCCGAGCACCGGAACGACCGCCAGCAGGACACCCGACAGCGGCACGTCCTGCCCGAGCGCCATGACGATGCCGCCCACGCACATGATCGGCGCCGACACCATCAGCGTGAACGCCATCAGCACCAGCATCTGCACCTGCTGGACGTCATTGGTCGTACGAGTAATGAGCGAGGGAGCCCCGAACTGCCCGACCTCCCGCGCCGAAAAGCTCTGCACCCGCTCGAAGACGGCGGCCCGCACATCCCTGCCCAGCGCCGCGGCGGTCCTCGCGCCGTAGTAGACGGCGCCGATGTTGCAGATCACCTGGACGACGCTGACGGCGATCATGATGCCGCCGAACTCCAGGATGTAGCCGCTGTCCCCGGTCACGACACCGTTGTCAATGATGTCGGCGTTGAGGGTCGGCAGATAGAGCGTCGCGGAGGTCTGCACGAGCTGTAGCAGCACCAGCAGGGCCATGGGTTTCTTGTACGGGCCGAGACGGGCCCGTAGGAGTCGTATGAGCACGCGGAGTCTCTCGGTGTCGGCAAGATCGGGGTCCGCCCCATCCTCCGACACCGGGCGCCGGCAATTCCAAGGGATTTCCCCATCCCCAGGTCAAGACTCAGGAAGCTTCAGGCGCCGAACGCCCCCGGGTGGATCTGGTCCCGCGTGGCGCCGTACTGCTGGCGCACCGCCTGCCCCACCGCCAGCTCGTCACCCGGCTCCAGCACCTGCGCCGCCGCGCCCTGCCAGCCCGGCGGGGTGTGCGGAGCCAGCGTGCCCTGCGCGACGCCGAGCGCCCACGCGGCCTGCCGGGCCGCGCCCAGCGCCGCGTACTCGGCGGGCTGTGGCACGACCACCTGCGTACCGAAGATCGCGGGCGCCGCCGCCTGCACGGCCGGCAGCTCGGCGGCGGCCCCCAGCAGGAACACCCGCCGCACCTCCACGCCCCGGGCCCGCAGTACGTCCATGGCATCGGCCAGCGAGCACAGCATGCCCTCGAAAGCCGCCCGCGCCAGATGCTCGGGCTTCATCGACTCGCGCCGCAGCCCGCTCAAGGTCCCGGCGGTGTGCGGAAGTTGCGGCGTACGCTCACCTTCGAGATACGGCAGCAGTACGAGCCCGTAGGAGCCCGGCGACGACTTGAGCGCCAGATCCGAAAGCCCTTCAAGATCCGTCCCCAGCAGATCGGCCGTGCCGCGCAGCGCCCGCACGGCATTGAGCGTGTGCACGACCGGCAGATGCATCCCGGTGGCGTCGGCAAACGACGTAATAAGCCCGCTCGAATCGGCGAGCCCCTCATGATGGACGGCCATCACAGACCCCGAGGCTCCGAGTGACACCACAGCGTCCCCGACCCCGACCCCCAGCCCGAAGGCCGCGGCCATCGTCTCGCCGGTGCCGGCGGATATGAGCAGCCCCTCAGGGGTGGTCCCCGCGGCGTCGGAAGGGCCGAGCACCTCGGGCAGCGCGGCCTGGTGCCCCAGCGCCAGCTCAACGAGATCCGGCCGGTAGGACCCGGTCACAGCCGACCAGTAACCGGTCCCCGAGGCCGCGCCCCGGTCGGTGGTCCTGCGGGCCGGGCGCCCGAGCAGCTGCCACACCAGCCAGTCGTGCGGCTGCATCACGGCGGCGGTGCGCTGCGCGGATTCCGGCTCGTCGCGCGCCAGCCAGCGCAGCTTCGCGACGGGCTGCGGAGCCGTCGGCACCGACCCGACAGCCTCGGCCCACGCCTGCCGCCCGCCGAGCGCGTCGACCAGATCGGCGGCCGCGACCTGGGCACGCTTGTCATTGCCGAGCAGCGCCGGACGTACCACCGAACCGTGCCCGTCGAGCGGGATCATGCCGTGCTGCTGCGCCGATACGCCGATGGCCTGCACGCCCTCGAGCAGCCCGCCGGCCGCGGCCTCGCCCAGCGACAGAAGCCACACCTGTGGATCGGCCTCGGTGGATTTCGCCTCCCCGGGGTGCGGGGCATAGCCCTGCCGCAGCACTGCACCCGTATCCGCATCGCACACGACGATGCGCGTAGAACCAGACGAACTGTCCAAGCCGGCGACTATCCCCATGCTCAAGATTCTGCCGCATGCGGAGCTGGGGCCGCGCCGGGCTCTTGTCCGTGGTCCTAGGTGTTGGTCGTACCCCAGTCGTCCTCGCCGCTCTGCCCGCGCTCACGCAGCGACCGCACGCGCTCGGTGACGGAGCCGGGCATCCGGTCCCCGACCTTGTCGCTGACCGTATGGAGCGCCTTGCCCGCGAAGTCGCGGCCGTTGTGGGCGGCGGACTCGGCGGCGTTGCGTACGGCGGGGTTCTGGGCGACCTGGCGCGCGGACTTCTTCAACTGCTCGTAGCGCTCGCGCCCGGCTCGGGTCCCGAGCACGTACCCGAGGGCCAGTCCGGCGATGAATGTGAGCTTGAAGCGCATGGCTGTCACCCTTCTCCTACGTCGGTGGTCCCCTGGTGCCGGGGGAGTTTTCGGACCGTGGGGCTCTGCTGGCCGCCTACCCGTGGGCACCCGTGATCAACCCGGGGGATACCGATTGGCGGAGCACCCCCCTGCTTGCGCTAATGTATGTGTCGCAGCGAGCACACGCCCCCCGGGACGCCATCCGGTGGGTACGTTCGGTGCAACGCAGCAATCCCCTGTAGCTCAATTGGCAGAGCAGCCGGCTGTTAACCGGCAGGTTACTGGTTCGAGTCCAGTCGGGGGAGCGCGATCCCCTGTAGCTCAATTGGCAGAGCATTCGGCTGTTAACCGGAGGGTTACTGGTTCGAGTCCAGTCGGGGGAGCGGCAAGAAAAAGGGCCCCTCAGGGGTCCTTTTTCGTATCTCCTGCAACCGCGCAGGCGTCAGCGAAGTCCTCCTGGGCATGCGTAGCAGCCCACCCGAGGCAGGAGATCGTATGAGCGGCTATGCTGCGGCAGACGGCGCGCACAAATGTGCGCGACGCGCCGTAAGGGGCGGTAGCTCAGCCGGTTAGAGCAGCGGACTCATAATCCGTCGGCCGTGGGTTCGAGTCCCACCCGCCCCACCACACAGTGGTCGCGCAGAATCGTTTCTACCTGCGGAAACGCCAGAACGCGGGCCGCCACTCCAGTGTGGCGGCCCCCATTCATTCGTCCGGACCAAGATCCAGGGGACACGCAGGGGACACGGTGCGCCCGAAATCGCGTGTGGTGAGATTCGGGGCTTTTGGCGGGCTTGGGTGAGCTCGCGATCCGGCTTTGTGCCGCCCCGCTCGCGCACCTCAATGCAGTGCATGTTGACGATGTACGCTAAGTGTGTACATCGTCACTCTCTGGTGGGGTGGTGAGCGTGTCCGTTACCCAGATCGACCTTGATGACGAGGCGCTGGCTGAGGCGATGCGCCTGATGGGCGTGACGACGAAGAAGGAGACCGTCAACGCGGCTCTGCGGGATTATGCGGCTCGTATCCGGAGGCTTGAGGCCGCGGAGAAGTTGGCCGAGCGGGGCGAGCGCGGCGAGTTCGAGGAGGCCGCGGCTGCGTACGACGCTGCTAAGCGCGCGCGGCGGGCGGCCTTTGGGTGATCACATATCTCGTTGACATCTCTGCGCTGTGGCACCTGTTCCGTACCCCTGGGGCGCTGCGCCCCGGGGAGGGGCACATCGCCGCCGGGGTGTTGCGCGTCTGCGAGCCCACGCGCACAGAGTTCCTGTACTCGGCCACCAGCCCGTCGCACCGCGACGAGTTGGCCGGGGAGCTGGATGCCCTGTGCCCGCTCTCGCCGGTCCCCAAGAACGCGTGGCGCTGGGTCGACACCGCCCAGTACAAGCTCACGCAACGCGGTCAGCACGGTGCCGCGGGAGTCATCGATCTCCTGGTGTGCGCGACGGCCGTTCACCACGGCCACACCGTGCTCCACGTGGACAACGACTTCGTCACCGTGGCGGCGGTCCTCAAGGAAGTGCCGCAGCGCGACGTCCGCGCCTGACGCAGCCGAGACCGATCGCGAAGGTCTTGCCGGGCTCACCCCAGCCCCCACGGTGGCGGGTGGCGGTGTGAGCCGTTCACAGATATTGCTGCCCGTCGGGCATCGCGGCGATCGGGATGTGGATGCGGCCGGGGGCCGCGAACGCCTCGTAGACGTTCCACCTTGAACGCAGACAGCGGACTGCTGCGCGTGCATGTGTGCACCCCCACACTCCCTGCCGGCCGTCATGGACGCGGCCCGCATCGACGCCCAGCTGGTCTCCCCTTCCCCGTCCCGCTCTGGGGCGATGGAGAACTGGCGTAAAAGGGCTACGAGTTGGGGATCGCCGGCGCTGTCGCGCACTGCGCGGCCAGCTGAGGCCCCCCGAAGGCGGCTAAGAGACTTCCAATCTTTTCGAGTGGCGGGCCAATCCGCCCGGCTGCCGGGTCCGAATAGGGGGCGTGAGGATCTCCCGTACAAACCTGGCCCGAGGAGGGCTCGCCGCCCTCAGCGGCCTGCTGTCCGGCTACGCCGCGCTGGCCGTTGCCGAACTCGTCTCGGCGGCCGTCCGCCCCGAAGCGGGGCCGGTCACAGCGGTCGGTGGTGCGGCGATCGACCGCACTCCGGCGCCCCTGAAGGACTGGGCGATCCGGAACTTCGGTGAGAACGACAAGCTCGTTCTGCAGTTGGGCATTCTGGCGACGCTCGCCGCGCTGGGTCTGGTGCTCGGTGTGGTGGCGCTGCGGTATCGGCGTGTCGGTTCGGCCGGTGTGCTGATGTTCGGGGTGGTGGGTGCTGCCGCGGCGGTGAGCCGCCCGGACTCGACCGGTGTAGCGGACGGGCTGCCGTCGCTGGTGGGCGGTGTGGTGGGAGCCGGTGTGCTCTATGTGCTCATCGGCCGTCTGCTCAGGACTCGGCGACATGCGGAGGTTTCGAGCGGCAGCGGTTGGGACCGGCGGGGATTCCTGATCGCGGCGACGGCGGCGGCGGCCGCGTCCAGCGGCGCGGGCGCGCTCGGCCGGACGCTCAACGGCCGACGTGGCCAGGACGCGATCGCCTCACGTGCCGAAGTACTGCTGCCCCAGCCCGCATCACCCGCGGCGCCCGTCCCGTCCGGCGCTCAGCTACGAGTTCCGGGCATCAGCTCCTTCATCACGCCGAGCAGGACCTTCTACCGCGTCGACACCGCTTTGATCGTGCCGAAGGTCGACGCCAGTACTTGGCGACTGCGCATCCACGGCAAGGGCGTCAAGCGTCCGCTCACCGTCAGCTTCCAGGACCTGCTGGACCGCGAGTTGATCGAGCGGGACATCACACTGACGTGTGTCTCCAACGAGGTCGGGGGGCCCTATGTGGGCAACGCTCGCTGGATCGGCGTACGACTGGCGGACCTGCTGCGCGAGACGGGCGTGAGGCCGCCCTCACGCGGTGGGCCCGCGGACCAGCTCGTGGCCCGCTCGGTGGACGGCATGACGCTCGGCACTCCGGTCGAGGACGTCATGGATGGCCGCGACGCGATGCTCGCGGTGGGAATGAACGGCGAGCCGCTCTCCTTCGTGCACGGCTTCCCCGTCCGGATGCTCGTCCCGGGGCTGTACGGATACGTATCCGCCTGCAAGTGGATCGAAGACATCGAACTCACGACGTTCGACGACTACGACCCGTACTGGGTGAAGCGCAAGTGGGCCCGCAAGGCTCCGGTCAAGACGCAGTCCCGCATCGACACCCCCAAGCCCTTCGCCCGGCCCAAGGCCGGCACCGTCGTGGTCGCCGGCGTCGCATGGGCTCAGCACCGGGGCATCGAGAGGGTTGAAATCCGCATCGACGACGGTCCCTGGCGGCCCGCGGACCTCGCCGCGCAGGACACCGTAGACACGTGGCGGCAATGGTCCTTCCCCTGGAAGGCCACGCCCGGCAGCCACACCCTCACCGTGCGCGCCACCGACCGCACAGGTGAAGTCCAGACCGATAAGCGAACGCGGACCATCCCCGACGGCGCGAGCGGCCGGCACTCGGTAGTCGTCACCGTCGACTGACCCGCA
Source organism: Streptomyces sp. NPDC002994 (assembly GCF_040611155.1). NCBI lineage: Bacteria > Bacillati > Actinomycetota > Actinomycetes > Kitasatosporales > Streptomycetaceae > Streptomyces > Streptomyces sp. NPDC002994. The sequence goes on along the minus strand of NZ_JBEXNQ010000025.1, from coordinate 78,501 downwards.
CTCGGCAGGAGACCCGGCTCCGCCCCCCCGCCGAAAATCCAGACCTTTCTTCCTTACAGACAGTTACATCGCAACCACTCAAGGAGAACGCAATGAATGCCTTCCGCTTCCGCCGCGTAGCCATTGCCGTCGCGGCTGCCGCAGCTCTGCCGCTGGGCCTGGTCGCGTGCTCGGACGACAGCTCCGACTCGGCGACCGACAACTCATCGGGCACGGCCGCTTCCTCCCCGAAGGAGTCGACTCCCGCCGCCGACGACACGGCGATGACGGACAAGCCGTTCGGTCCCGGTTGCGCCTCCGTGCCGAAGGACGGCGCCGGCAGCTTCGACGGCATGGCAAAGGACCCGGTGGCCACAGCCGCGTCGAACAACCCGGCGCTGTCCACCCTGGTGACCGCGGTGAAGAAGGCCGGCCTGGTCGACACGCTGAACAACGCCGAGAACATCACGGTGTTCGCACCGACCAACGATGCCTTCGCCAAGATCCCCAAGGCCGACTTGGACAAGGTCCTCAACGACAAGGCCACACTGACCAAGATCCTGACCTACCACGTCGTGGGCCAGAAGCTCACGCCGAAGCAGCTGGAGAACGGTTCGTACGACACTCTTCAGAAGAGCAAGCTCACCACTTCCGGATCGGGCGAGTCGTACAAGGTCAACGACACGGCGAACGTGGTGTGCGGCAACGTCCCCACCGCCAACGCCACCGTCTACATCATCGACACCGTTCTGATGCCCAAGTAGCAAGGGACCGTCGGCCGGCGGACCCGCCGGGAATCCTCGACATCCATGCTGCAGAGGCCGCTGTGCCGCCCCACCCGGGCCGCGCAGCGGTCTCACGGTGGGTGTGGGCGCATCCAGCCTGCGGTGAGAGCGGGTTCGACCGCCCATCGAGGCCGCGTACTCCCGCGTATTCGAGGCCACAACCCTCGTACCCCCGCACCGACACCGTTGGGTCGGACTCCTGTGTGGCGGCACCGAACCATGCGAACAGCCGCAGCAGCATCGGGTAGGTACGCTCGTTGTCCACTGTGGAGCCGCCTCGGACAAGGTGACGTGACAGGCGGATGGTGCGCGGTCCCAGGGGCGCTTGCCGTGACACGGTCAGCCGGATGGGGCCGGGCTGCCGACCGGGGAGCCGGGCTTGACTTCCAGTTCGGCCCACACGGTGTGCCCGTGGCTGGTGCGGTCGTTGCCCCAGGAAGACGCGAGAGTGTCGACGATGAACAAGCCGCGCCCGCCGTCCGTCAGGGAGCCGGAGGGGTGGCGCCAGCGGGCACGTATGAGGTTGATGTCGATGCCTGACCCGGCGTCGGCGACCTCCAGCCGCACGTATCGCCGCCCATCCTCCTGGGACAACATCAGACACATGCTGACACTCCACGGCGGCTTGCCGTGGCGGGCAGCGTTGGACAGCAGCTCCGTCACGACCAACAGCGCGTCGTCGGTGAGGCTCTGCAAGCCGCAGTACGTCAGATGCCGTCCGATCACGGCTCTGGCACCAGCGGCAGCATCCGCCGATGACGCGGCCTCGCTTCGGCCGGCCCAGAAAGGGGGCGTAACGGGCACGACGTCTCTCATGCCTGTTATTCGTCACCGGCACGTCTTTGGATGGGTCTGCGCACGTGAGTGTGTCGACCAGACCGGCCTTCTTCCCCGCGGTGATGACGGGCGCCAGACAGGGCGGCTACGGCGACGACAACGGCGAATTGCGACGCGAGCGGGTGCTGAACATGAAGACAGCCGTTTGAATGGGCCACGGGCACCGGCGGGCCGCGCCGGTGAGTGAGGGCGAGGGCTGCCAGGTAGGTACGGCCCCGCAGTCCGACAGTCCGCTTCGACTGCTTCGAGGCCGTACCGCTTCCCTCACGCCCTTCATTCGTCACCAGAGCCGATACGGATTGGCCGTGGAGCGAACGTGTTTCCCGGGCGCACAGAAAGTCGCCCGGGGAACCAATCCATGAGGCCCGCGGCTACGAATCAGTCGAAAGAGCAAAACCGAAGAATCGCTGAAGGGTGGCTTTCGCTCACCTGTATCGCTTGAAAGGTTGGGTATGGGCGGCTATCACACCGAGCTTCGCCTCGCTGGCTGCGCCCGTCCGAGAGGTGTGCGGTGAAAGAGATCGCACGCATCGGCGGCGCTGCGCAGGGTGGCCCGGAACTCTCCGATGTCGTAGCTCGCGTTGCCGGCGGCGACCAGGAAGCCTTCGCCACCCTCTACGACGCGATCGCCGGCCCGGTCTACGGACTGGTACTCAAGGTGCTGCGGGATCCGGCCCAGTCCGAGGAAGTGGCGCAGGAAGTCATGGTCGAGGTGTGGCGTACCGCTACGCGCTTCCGTCCCGATCAGGGAAGCGTCATGACATGGGTGATGACGATGGCTCACCGTCGTGCCGTGGACCGCGTGCGCTCCGAGCAAGCAGCGACCGCCCGCGAGCAACGCACTGCGGTTCGCGAGCGCACGCCCGACTACGACCAGGTCAGCGAGGAAGTGACTGTCCGGCTGGAGAGTGAACAAGTCAGGCGATGTCTTCGGACCCTGACCGAGCTGCAGCGCCAGGCCCTGACCCTCGCCTACTACCAGGGCTACACCTATCAGGAGGTGGCTGCCACACTGTCGGCGCCACTGGGAACAGTTAAGACACGTCTGCGTGACGGCCTGATCCGCCTTCGAGACTGCATGGGAGTAAACGCATGAGCGACGAACACGTGCACGTCCTCACCGGCGCCTACGCCCTGAACGCGGTGGCAGACAGCGAGCGCGAGACGGTCGAGCGCCACGTGCGTCAGTGCACGGCATGTGCCCAAGAAGTACGAGAGTTGACCGCCACCGCGGCCCGCCTGGGAGCAGCCGTCGCCGCCGCGCCCCCGCCCGCGATGAAGAGGCAGGTCATCGCCCGGATCGAGGCAGTGCGTCAGCTGGCCCCGCAGGCGACGGCCGCTGATGTCGTACGCCGTCCGACGACCGGCCGCGCACGGTACATGCCCCGTCTGGTCCTGGCCGCTTGTGTGGCGGCGGCCACCGGGTTCGGAGGGGTGGCAGCCTGGCAGTTCCAGGAGGCCCAGCAGGCCGGACAGCTTGCCCAGCAGGTCAGGGAGGAGGCCGCGGACATGGCGCGGGTACTGGCAGCCCCCGATGCCCGCAGCGCCTCGGGCAGCGTCAAGGGCGGTGCGCAGGCCACGGTGATTGTCTCCCGCAGCCAGAACAGTGCCGTCTTCCTGGCCTCCGGCCTGCCGGAGCTGCCTGAAGGCAAGACCTACCAGCTGTGGTTCGACGACAACGACACGATGAGGCCGGCCGGCCTCATGCGTCGCGACGGTGGTGTGGTGATGGAGGGCGACGTGGGAAAGGCCACCGGCATGGGCGTCACGGTAGAACCCGCAGGCGGCTCATCCCAACCCACCACCACACCCTTGGCACTCATGGCACTCCCCTCCTGATACGTCCGCAGGCCTCCGCTCGGCTCAAACCGAGGAGCAACTCCAACAGGAGGGCTCTCTGGGGGACCGCCAGGGGACACGCAGGGGACGGAAGGCCCCGGAAGGATCAGGAAGGCTCGTACACAGCCAGACGGTTGCAGGCCGCTGACCTGTGAATATGGGAAGATCGAGGCAAGACTGGGAGCGATCGGAAAATCCGAAAAGGACTCATAATCCGTCGGCTGTGGGTTCGAGTCCCACCCGCCCCACGTAAAGGCACCCTGACCTGCGGAAACGTTTCTGCTCGGGTCGGGGTCGCGAATTTTGCTCCGACGGAGAGAATCCGCTGCTCAGGACTTCGCCGCGTGACGTGTCCGCGGCGGCTAAGGGGCCCCTGACCTGCGGTGACGGCACCCTCATCGAGGTTTGGGGCACCTTCTGGAGGGCGAGACGCAGCGATGTGTGGACGCTGTGTGGACACGAGGAAATCGTTGGTGAGTCAGGGTGGCTGGACAGACTCCGCGACCGGGGCTGATTGGCGCGGTACGAGCGCCGACGGGGTCGGTTGACGAACGAGTTCCAGCGGCGGGGGCGCAAGGGTCGGCGGTCAGCGAGCCGGCGCGGGCTGTCCTGAAAGCGGCCCGATCTGAAAACTGCACGTCCTGCTCGCGAGCTCTGTGGCGCGGGGGTGAACGTCCAAGCCGGAGAGATTTAGGGCTTGCAGATCATTAACACGTCGTCTTGATCTTGCTGCTGGGCTCGCAGGTCAGAGCGAGGACCCGGGCCTGGAGGATGGAGAGGGCTGCGGGTGGGGTCGTCGCGGGCGGGATGGCGATCCCATGTGCCTCGATCAGTCTCCGGTTCTTCAGGGGAGTGCGGTGCATGGCCGTGCGGCTGCTGCCGAACAGCACGGCGAGAGGTTTCCGGGGCCAGGGCGACCCGCAGGTGGAGCACGGTGGCCAGGACCTGTTCGGGGAAGGCGAGCCGGGGCGGGCGGCCGCGCTGGGTATCGCTGTCCGGGGCCAACGTTCCTCTGAGGTCGTCCAGTTGCCAGCGGGTCATCCCGGTCAGCGGCGGATCGGAAAGCAGGGAATGGTCCCCTTTGCGGCAGGTGCCTGCGGGGCCCGCGCCGCCGGGATGACAGGGCAGGATCGGGGATGCAGGACATAGTTCCAGTCGCCGTGGAACGCGTGCCGGGTCAGCGGCAGGGCAGCCGTCTCCGCATCCCCGATCTGGACTCCGGTGGGGTATGTGTTGGTATCGAGTGCGGCACTCACGCGCAGTCCGGTGCGGGTGGTGGTTGCCGCGATGCTGTTCACGATGACGTGGCTGGTCGGCGGGCGGCCGCGCCAGTTCGCTCAAGCAGCCTTCGTACTGTTCATCAGTCTCCTCGCCGCGGGCGGTGATGCGGGGGTTGAGCAGCACGATCGGGCTCTGGTCGCGGCCGGGTGGTTGGACGACCGCTGCGGCCCAGCCGATACCAATCTGGACGGCCGCCAGACCCATGCCCTGGGCGAAGGGCTGAACCTGCCCGACGCGGCGCATGGAGGCGAACAACAGATCGACGGCGCGCTCGGCCGCCGCCTATTCGGCGGGCAGATCAAAGCGGCGGGCCGCCTCCCCGAGGATGGGAGCGCCGTGCTGGACGACGCCGATCTCGCGCATGTGCTGGCTGAGCCGCATCACCGTACCCACTCGGACGGCTCGTCGTCCCAGACCACCGCCCGGTCACCGTCCTCGGTGACGGGCGCCTCCACAGTCTCCGTCTCCGCCTCCGGGAAGTCCTCTGGGGTCATGGCCTCATAATGCCCAAGCGCCCACGGCCAGTCGAGCACGATCCCGGCCTCTATTGTCCCGCCGGTCCAGAGATCACCGCTACGAGGGTACTGATATCAGCAGCTATGGACCCGGAAGGGGTAACCGGCGCCTTGACAAGGGCGGCTGCTGAGGGAGTCGCCTTCAGTAGAGGGAGAAGTGGGCCATGAGTACTCAGCACAGCCGGGTTCCAGCCGGCGGTGTCGCGGCGGCCTGCGGGCAACGCCCACGGGATTCCTGCAATCGCGGTGCCGAAGGCCCTCGACTGAGCGGCTGACGTCTAGCGTTGGTTCGGCCTGTGGTGGAGTACCACTGGACCGCCAACGTGATGGCGAGGGCGATCTCGACCAGGTCGCCGCCGTAGTACATGAGCCGGGCACCGGCCTGGAGGTCGTCCCGAGGAACAGCGGTCCCGGGCGGTGGCGTGACGAAAAGGGATTTGGCCAGGAGCGCGTGCGCTGCGCCGGTGGCGAGCAGGGTGGCGCCGCGCCATCTCAGGCTCCAGCGGCGGCGCATCGGGTCCAGGCGGCAGACGGCGAACGTGAAAAGCAGGCCGGCAGTCACGACGTGCGCGTGTACGGCCGCTTGGACCAAGGGCTGGTGGTGGGTGGCCGTCAGGAGCGGGGTGCGGTAGAGCGCCCACAGGCCGCCCATGTCGAGCAGCGCCGCCAGGGGCGGGAACACTATCCATGTGGCGGGGCGGGAGTGCAGGGCTGCGAGCAGCAGGCGTCGTGCGCGGCCGGGGCCGGTGACCCGCAGAACCAGAGTGAGTGGGCGAGCAAGGACCAGCAGCAGCGGGGCCGCCATGCCGACGATCAGGTGCTGAGTCATATGGGCCGTGAAAGGGCCGCCCGGGCCTGGGGTTGTCGCCGCCACCGCCAGGGCCGCGCCGCCGACGCTGAAAGAGACGTCGCGCGTCGGTGGCCAGGCGTCGCCACGCGTGCGCAGCCGTACTGCGGCTGTGAGGTAGGCGGCCACGGCTGCCAGCGCGGTAACCGCGATGGCCTGAGTCATGGGGTCACCCGCGCGGCCGGGTCGCCCGGAGGGCCAAGGCTGTTCCGGCGGCCAGCAGGAGGACGGCCGCGCCGTTCCAGGCCCAGTCGTAGGGGGTGACGTCGACTCCGTACCGGATCTGGTGCAGGCGAAGCAGCTTGTGGTCGACGATGCCGTCGAAGAGCTGAAAGGCTCCCAGACCCAGGAAGAGTCCGGCCCACGCGTGCGCCGGGGCCAGGACGCTACGGCGGCGCAGATCGGCGTACAGGACCAATCCGGCGACCAAGCCCAGGAGTTCGGCGGTGTGCAGCAGCCCGTCGGACAACAGCCCCACGGTGGAGGTGGAGCGGTCGTAGAAGTGGTGCCACGCCAGGATCTGGTGGAAGACGATTTCGTCGACGGCAGCCATCACCGCCGCGCCGATCAGCGCGCAGACCGCCATCGACCTGCGCGGCAGAAGGCGGGCGGCGACCGGGGGCCTGGCCGGTTCACTCATGCGGCTTCCGCTTTCTTCCGGGGCACGTCGTCCCGGTACGCCTACCCCCGGAAGATGCGGAGCAGCGCCGCATCCGGGTGAGGCGATCCGCAGGCGGGTGCTTGGCGGACCCTGGACGTGGTGGTCGCGGTCACCGGGGGTACGTGCACCGCATGATGAAGCGCGCACTGTGGCAGGGCCTGGTCGCCGGAGCGACGGGCGCTGTGGTGATGACTCTGGGCGAGAAGGCGGAGCAGCGTCTGACGGGCCGGCCCGATTCCCACGTCCCGGCACGCACCTTGGAACGCCTGACCGGCATGCGGGAGCGGCCAGGGCGCCAGCCCGTTCCGCTGAATTGGGTGATGCACTTCGGGCAGGGGGCACTGGCCGGGGTGCTGCGCTCGGTGATGGCACAGGCCGGGCTGCGCGGTCCGTGGTCCTCAGCCATGTTCGCGGTGGTACGGCTGACCAACGACCAGATCCTGGAGAACGCCACGGGAGTCGGCGCCCCGCCCCAGACATGGCCCCGCCCGGAACTGGCGGTGGACCTGCTGCACAAGACCGTCTACGCCTTCGCCACCGGGGCGGTCGCGGACGCTCTCGCCGCCCGCAACGGACCTGGCCCCGGACAGCAGCATGCCGCGCTCCGCCCGGGCCGCCGCACCGACGTGGGGCCGCTTCCCAGGAACGGTTAGCACGCGGCGGCCGGGATCGCCGGGTCTCTTCACAGTGGTCCAGCCGGGTGAGTGTGGGTGGGCCGGGTGCGCGGTGCCGCAGTGGCCCGGCCGGGGAGCGCGGAGCATGGCCACGTTCTGTTGTGCCCCGGGTGCACACCGCTTGCTGGGGTACTCCGGCAGTTCGAGCCCAGGTTTCTCAAGGAGGCCCAGATGACGTTCAACCCCTTGGAGCAGCGTGGTATCCCGCTCGACCGTCAGCTAAGGAACTGGCGGGAGTTGAACGTGGAACCGATCGACCCGGATCGCTGTGATCCGTATACGAGGTGCCGGATCATCACGATGAACGGGATCGAGGTGGAGGCCATCATGTTCAGCCACCAGCTCGCCCGCCACACTGCGGATCCGGAGATCAAAAGGCAGCTCGCGAGGACCCGCTACATCGAGGCGCAGCAGCAGAAGGTCGTCAACTGGCTGCTGCCCGGCGTTTCGTCGGTGCTGGAGACGACGATCGCCTACGAGCAGGTGGCGGTCGATCTGACGGCGTGGATCGCGCGGATGGAGCCGGACCCGTACCTCAAGCAGGCGTACCAGTTGTACCAGGTATGGAGCGGAGCAGCGGGTTCGCACTCCCGCGCTCCGGGCCGACTGGCTGAATCAGACGTTCATGCACTGGCCCTTCCGGTCGGCTCAGGTTCAGGCTCTTGTGCCTGAGGGGCTGATCGTGGAGGAGTACGAGGGTGCGGCATGGGTGGGTCTCTCGCCTTTCGTCATGGCGGACGTGCGCCCTCCCGGCATACCCGCTGCGGTGCCTCTCCCGACGTTCGCGGAGACCAATCTGCGGACCTATGTCCGACGCCCGGACGGGCTGGACGGGCTCTGGTTCCTGTCCATCGAGGTGGCCTGCCCGCTGATGGTGGGAGCTCGTGCCGTCGGCGCACCGTACAGCCCGGGCAGACTGAGCGTCTCCCGGAGCGGTGATGTCATCTCGTACGTGGGCTCCCGGTGGAGCGGTACGCCGTCATACCGTCTGCTCGTCCGCCCCGGCGAGCCGATTACGCCGACGGACCGGGACGTATGGCTTACTTCGCGCTGGCGGACGTACACGCGCCGGTTCGGCGCGATCTGGGAGACGCCTGTCGAGCACGAGCCCTGGCCGTTGTCCGACGCCACTGTTGACGTGCTCGAGGAGACGCTGGCCACCGCGGCAGGCCTCCCCCCCCCGCCCCTCACCGAGCCCGTGGTGCACTTCTCGCAAGGAGTCAGGCATGTGCGCCTCGGGGCCTCCCGGCCCTGCGCCGGTCTTCCTTGACCTCGGCTGATACCACCGAGGCCTGTCGGACACTGCCCAGAACTTTCGACAGGGGGCGAGAAAACGAGATGAGCCGAAAACACGGCAAGGCCACCGGGCCCGCTCGACTGCGCTTCGACGGATGGATCGCGGGCATTGGCACCTCCTCCGGTACGCGCATCGTGATGGGACATTGGACGCGATCGCCGTTCGGGCCGTTCAGCGACGTGATGCTCGAGCGAGCGAACGGGGAACGGCTGCACGCTTTCGAGAACCGCGACGCGACAGCGTTCCGCGCTCAAGTAGCCCGAGCGGCAGGACCGCCGGGGCCCCCGCCGAATGGGCGCTGTGTGGACGCGGTGTGGACACAAGCATCTACGCAGACCCGCAAAGCCTGATGTGGAGCAACATGCGACAGAAACGTTCCTTCTGGAGCGTTGGTGCGCAAAGTAGGGCTCAACGGAGAGAATCCGCCGCTCGGGATGTTCTCGTCGGATGAGTGTGCGGACACGAGGAAATCACCGGTAACCATCGCCGAGCGGGACGCGTGCAGCGTCAGGGCGCGAGACCGATGCGCGGGTGAGTGAGGGGGCGGCCCCTATACCCCCATGCACTCGCACCTTTGGAACACCCCCGCGCCAGCGGGGAGGAAGTGGCTGTGGGGTTGCTGGCGGAGCAATCAGCTTCTGGACGAGGGTGGCGGTTCTGCGTCGGCATGGCGGCTGGACCGGAGCGTGGCGAGACCGAAGGCCAGTCCTCCGGCGATGAACCAGGGGTTCCAGAGGGCCAGCGTCCAGGCTCGCTGCTCCCCGCTCACCGAGGCATCCAGGTGCGTTGTGTTGGTCAGCAGCAGCACCTCGATACCGATGCCCCGGACCAGCAGGAGGGCACTGACGCCCCACCCCAGCCACCGTGCCGGCAAAGCGGGAACGCCCCGGAGCCTGGACGAGGCAAGCAGCCATGCCAGCAGGGTGCCGAGGAGGCACAGCGCACCCACACCCCACAAACCGGCCACGACGAACCACAGCGGGCGCTCGGTGGCCAGCGGACCGGCGGAGATGCTCAGCCCCACATCACCGCCGACGGCCCAGTAGAAGTGCAACCCGGCGAACGTGGCCGCCCACAAGCACGCGATACGCCCCCACGGCGTGGACGGTTCTGCGCTCGTTCCCTCCGGTTCGCGGTTCACCGCCGGCCCTCACAGGCATCACGCCTGTCAGTGCACGGGTCATCCGCTTCCTGTGGCAACACGATGAACGCCGTGCCCTTGGTCAGGTCGATGCTGGAGCGGGGCGGCGCACCGTCGCTCTCGTCGTCCCGCAGCAGCAGCTCCACCCTCCGCTGCTCCACCTCTACCGACTTGCTTCCGTTCACGACCGTCGTGAATTCATCGAAGGCCACGCTCGACAACGACTGCCCCGTGCGCCTGCGTACCCAAGGGATCAAGCCCAGCCCCGTGAACCATCGCCACGCGCTCTCCACCAGGGCGAACGAGACCAGCAGACACACAAACGCCGGGAACGACATGGCCCCAATCGCCACAACTGGCCTCCCTCATCCTCAACACAGCTGGCGGTCGGGAAAAGGCGGACGGGTCGGCGCCGTTTCCATCGGACGTGCGGACCGAGAGAACTCGGGACGCCAGCCATCGACTCGCGCGTGGACCGCTCGCACAGACAGTCCGGCACACAGCCCGGCAGCGTCGTACGCCGTCGTGGGACTCATCTCGCTGATCGCCATGGGCTCACTGTTCTGGATCCGCAGCGCGCAGGGATCACGCTGGCGCATGATCCGGTTCCCCCTCGCGGGGGAGGCGCTGCCCATGGAGATCCACCTCGTGGAGGAGTGTCTGCGTCGGCCTGGACAGCCCGAAGGATCCGCTCCCATGTGCCGTCCGCCGTCCCCGACCAACGCCGGTGGCGGTCATGCACCGTCTTCCATTTCGCGAACCGCGTGGCTAGATCCCGCGACGGGATGCCAGTCCGCCGGCGGAAGAGAATGCCGTTGATGACTGCGCGGTGATTCCGCCACCGCCCGCCCCGACCTTTGTTCTTCGGAAGGTGCGGCTCCAGCCGAGCCCACTCCGCGTCCAGGGCGGACTGCGTCATTTCCACGCCCTGTAGGGCCTATTGAAGGACAAGGACTGCCAGCGGCCGAGACGATTCGTTAGACAGGCGAAAGACTTCCGTGCATAATCCTTAGGCATGGGAAAGACTTACGAACGTATCGACGGCAGGCTGCGCACCTTCATAGAGGCGCAGCCCATGTTCTTCACCGCGACCGCCCCGCTGGCCGGCGACGGCACGGTCAACCTCTCCCCCAAGGGCCTCAAGGGCTCCTTCGCCGTGCTCGACGAGCAGCGGGTCGCGTATCTCGACTTCGCCGGCAGCACTGCCGAGACCATCGCCCATCTGCGGGAGAACGGGCGGATCACGGTGATGTGGTGCGCCTTCCAGGGGCCGCCCAACATCGTTCGGGTGCACGGCCAGGGTGAGGCGGTCTTCCGCGACGACCCGCGGTTCAAGGATCTGCTCGCGCACTTCCCGGACATCGACCCGACGCCGCACGGGCTGCGCGCGATCATCGTGGTGACGGCCGAACTGGTCCGCGACAGCTGCGGATACGGCGTCCCTTTCATGTCGTACGACGAAGATCGCGATCTGCACGGGAAGCGCTTCGCACGTGAGGACGACGCCTCGCTGAGTGCGTACTTCACCAAAAAGGAGCACATCGCGCAGAGCATCGACGGCCTGCCCGGACTTCCGCTTCCGCTGCCGCCCAGTAGTTTCTGAGCAACCGCCCCTCTCCTCGCTGGGGTTGTCATGGACGTCGTACCTGCCGGTGTCGCCTCTGCACGAAAGGGCTGATCGAAACCGAAACTCCTGGTGGTGCCAGGACAATGCCTCGCGCGCCTACAAGCGGCTGGGGCGCGGGCATCTTCCTGCATGTCAACGGGCGGGCGGCGACGGCGGGTTGTGTTTCGGTGCCCGCGGATGTGATGCGGCGGATTCTCGACTGGGCCGAGCCGCGGAAGCGGCCGCACACCGCGATCGGCACCCAGTCCGGAGCTACGGCCATCACTCGCTACTCAGCCAGCTAAGGCCTGTCTTTCGGGTCTTGCAGGGCTAGTCCCCGGACTGGGCGGCCGCTGGTCGTTCAGGGCTGCTGCTGGTTGATGTTGATCATCCAGGTGATGCCGAAGCGGTCCGTACACATGCCGAAGACGTCGCCCCACATCTGCTTCTCCAGCGGGACCGAAACCGTGCCGTCGCCGGAGAGCTTGTCCCAGTAGCCGCGCAGTTCGCCGGCGTCCTCCCCGCTGACGCTCACGGAGATGTTGTTCCCGGGCTTGTACTCCATCCCCGGAGGGGTGTCGGCGGCCATGAGCGTGAAGCCGCTATCGGTCTCCAGCATGCTGTGCATGATCTTGTCGGCGGCATCTCCGGCCTCCTTCTCGCCGAAGTCACTGAACGTGTTCGTTCTCAGGCTGCCGCCGAAGACTCCCTTGTAGAACTCCATGGCTTGCCGGGCGTTGCCGTCGAAGTTGATGTACGGGTTGAGGCGAGAGGTCACAGAATATTCCTTTTCTGGGTGTTATGTCGGTTCTCGCAGATTAGGTGGTGCCGACGCTCGTTGCGGGAATGCGCGGCGACCGGCGCGCGGCGATCCGCATTGGCGAAATTCATACATGCCTCGGTGCGCCCCCGGCGCACTTCTGGTGTTCCGGGTCGGCTTGCCGTCCGTGGGGGATGTGCACCGTAGGTTGATGACGGTTCGCCGCCCAGCGGCCGCGAAGGCCCTGGGGGCCGGCCGCCGCTTGTGGCAAGCCCCGCATCACCTGGCTGGTGCGCAGCCGGCCTCGGCTTTGCTCGGGGCGGTGGCAGGGGGAGGGCGCCGTACACCTCGGGTGTCTCAGGGCTGGTGATCAACTCGGGCAAAGCTGTCTATACGTTATAACACCACCCATATGCTGCGCATCCTGCCTAATGCGTGCGCTGTTGGATGGAATATGACCAATACAAAGCGGCCGGACACCACCGCAGTGCGGATGGGGCGGTGGGTTTTCACGCCGGCCTGTGTTCGCTTCGCTCGCGAAGCGAACGCGACCTTGCATGACCGTGACCGGTGCATCGTCTTGAGGTACTCGTCCTCGATCCTCGAAAACTTCCTGAAGGAAATGGGAAGCATTGAGGCTGAGTTCGTCACGCTGTCGAGCACCGTGGAAGGCTCCGCCGGACCTGTCGGTCAGCAGGCAGGGCAGCGCTTTCATGCCTGAGGCGCGCGGCCGCCACAGTCGGCCGCCCTCCCGCTCAGACGATGCTGAGGCCTCGACGGATACGGTTGACGCGGACCAGCTCGCTTCTCCCCTTGGTCCGCTGGACGCGCACTGGGACCCGGCGGAGGAACTCGCTCATCTGCTGAAAGAGGCCATCGAAACCGACGCGAGCACCGCCCCCTCGTCCGCTGTCCTCGGCGAACCTCCGGGCACCGAAGGCCCGGACGCCCCTCTTGCGGGCCTGGCACAGATCACCGCAGAACTGCCCGCCCTGCGCGCCGCGCCCTCTCGCCGTCGCCGCGCGCCCTCGCGCAGACATGTGGCGAGCGGGCTGCAGACGGCCAGTTTCTTCCTGGCCGCGCTCGCAGCCGTCGTCGTGTCCATGGTCTGCGTCTTCGGCGGCATGGTCGCTTACGACCCGTTGCGCCACCTCGCCAAGTACCGCACGACCGGCGACGCGGTCAGGTGGTGGCCCTTGCTCGTCTACGGGCCTTGGATGGTTGCCTCCCTGTCCATCCTGCGCGCCGCCCTCCACCGGCGCCGCGCTGTGCATTCCTGGACCGTCGTGCTGCTCTTCTCCACCGTCTCCATACTCCTGTGTGTCTCCCAGGCTCCGAGGACCTTCGTCGACGTGGCAGCAGCCTCGCTCCCGTCCTTCGCCGCTCTGGCTTGCTTCCAGCAACTCGTCCGGCAGATCACCCTCACCCGGCCACCCCGCCAAGCGGCCCCCCGCCACCGGAGTGCCGCGCCCTCGCAGCAGAGTTCCGGACGACGCTTCGAAGTCAAGGCAGACGGTGAGCGGCCGGGATCTTGACCCGCAGCCTGTAGAGCCGGGTGATCTGCTGGGGCAGGTCGTTGTCGTCGCTGGTCAGGAGTAGGCGCAGGTGATGGTGGCCCTCGTAGCGCTGGACCGTCATTCCCTCGATGTTGTCGACGAGGGGGTGGTTCTGGGGGAGGTGTGACGGGGCTCCCAGGGTTGGGCAGGTGTCGAAGTCCGCCAGGAGGGTTTTGGGGAGGATGCCGTCGGTCGGTGTCAGGTGCTCCACGTTGCTGATGTCGCTGGCGCCGCGAGGGTCGGTCACGTACAGGCGGACCGAGATGCGGAACTGAGCGGTGAAGCCCCGTTCCAGGACCAGGAGTCGGCCGTCCGCTGTGGGAGCCAGCTCCACCAGGCCGTGGCCGGCGTCTACCGCGTAGCCGTACTGGGCCGCGGGGGTGAAGGGTGCTGAGCGGCCGGGGCGGTGCCAGGTTTGGATGCGTTGCAGCGCGCGGCCTGATGCGTCCGTGCCGTCGCCTGTCAGCGGACCTTCCATTCCCGCCATCAGCGTGCGGCCGTTGGGGTGGGACGTCAGGCTCTCGAAGGTCTGGTTCTGGCGGGCGCGGCCGGCCGGGGCGACGTGGAGTGCCTTTGGTACGGGGAGTTGGCCGAGGATCTTGCCGTGGGGTGCGTAGCGCCTGATTGATGGTTCCGTTTCTGAGGCGACCAGGTAGCTGCCGTCGGGCTCGGTGACTATTGCCTCGGAGTCGAGCGGGCCGCCGGCGGGGTCGGTGAGCGGAAGCGCTCCTGTGATGACCGGGCGCAGGGGGCCGTGCCGGCCCGGGCCGAGGTCCAGGCGGAAGAGTGTCGAGCGGTCCGAGAGCGCTACGGCCGAGCCGTCGGGGTGGACGGCCAGAGCCGATAGGCCGCCGACCTTCCGGTCGTTGAAGGCCGTCTTGTCCAGCGCGTCGGAGTAGCTGTCCACCGAGACGTAGGGCGAGCATGCGCGGTCGTGTGCTGGTTCGGTGCGGGTCGTGGGAGCTGCGACGGTCGCTCCCGTCAGCGTCAGCGTCAGTGTCAGCGTCAGTGTCAGGGCTGTGGCGCAGACGGTGGAGATCGTGGTTCGGCGGCGCACGGGTACCCCCAAGGGTGGTGGCGTACACGACAAGTGCCGAATAGTCATATGGCTGATTGAAGGAGATGGGAAGGGCGCGCCCTGCTCGCTCCGACTCGGTCGGAAGCCGGGGACGTCATTCATCGGATCAATGGGCCCGATTTCTCGGGAAAATGGCGCCTGAGGGGTGTTATAGAGGCTGAAAGGTCTGATAAATATTCGGCGCGGACGCGACGACCGGACCCGGCCGCCCCCCAACTCCGTAGCTTCCCTCGGTGAGGAGCCGTCTGATGACTGGCAGAACAGTGCGGAACAGGACAAGAGCGGCCCGCGCGGGCGCGCTGGCTGTTTGTGCCTCCCTCGCGCTCGCCGCTTGCGGCAGCACCAAGGACCAAGTGGCAGGCGGCAGCGGGGGAGGAGAGGGAGGAGAGGGAGGCGGGAAGGTGGGCGTGATCCTGCCCCTGCTGACCTCGCCGTTCTGGCAGGCGTACAACGACTACGTGCCGAAGATGGCCACGTCGCAGGACGTTCACGCGCTCAAGACCGTCAACTCCAACAGCGACCCCGCCCAGCAGATCACCGACATCAACAACCAGCTCAACCAGGGCGTCAGAGGTCTCGTCGTCGCGCCGCTCGACAGCGCCGCGATATCCGCCGGCCTCGACCAGGCCGAGCGCAAGGGCGTCCCGGTCGTCGCCGTCGACGTCGCCCCCGAAAAAGGCAAGGTCGCGATGATCGTGCGCGCCAACAACGTGGCGTACGGCGAGAAGGCTTGCACGTTCCTCGGCGAGGCCGTGAAGAGCGGCAAAGTCGTCCAGATCATGGGTGACCTCGCCTCGGTCAACGGGCGCGAGCGCTCGGAGGCCTTCCGTATGTGCGTGAACAAGAACCACCCGAAGGTCGAAGTCCTGGAGATTCCGGCGAAGTGGGAGTCCGACGCCGCCGCGTCCAAGCTCGACACCCTCCTGAATGCCCATCCGGACATCAAGGGGATCTATATGCAGGCCGGCGGCGTGTATCTCGCTCCCACCCTCCAGACCCTCAAGAGCAAGAGCCTGCTCAAGAAGGCCGGGCAGCCGGGGCATATCGCGATCGTCTCCAACGACGGCATCCCGCAGGAGTTCGACGCGATCCGCAAGGGCGAGATCGACGCGACCGTCTCCCAGCCGGCCGACACGTACGCGAAGTACGGCATGTACTACATCAAGGCCGCCATGGAAGGCAGGACCTTCCAACCCGGCCCGACCGACCACGACTCCGTCATCGTCGAGCACCCCAACGGGATGCTTGAGGACCAGCTGCCCGCGCCGCTGGTCACGAAGGAGAACGTGGACGATCCCGAGCTGTGGGGCAATACGGTCCAGTGAGTACTGAAACCAGACCGCCGGTTCCGCTCGTCGCGGCGACTGGCATCACCAAGCGGTACGGTCCGACCACCGCGCTCCAGGACGGCCGGCTGACCGTCATGCCCGGTGAGTCCCACGCCCTCGTCGGCCGCAACGGCGCCGGCAAGTCCACCCTCGTCACCATCCTCACCGGCCTCCAGGCGCCCGACGCCGGAACCGTCCTCTTCGACGGCGAGGCCGCGCCCGCGCTCTCCGACCGGGACGCGTGGCGCGCCAAGGTCGCCTGCGTCTACCAGAAGCCCACCGTCGTACCCGAACTGACCGTCGCCGAGAACCTTTTCATCAACCGGCAGCCCACTCGGCGCGGTGGTTTGATCAGCTGGCGGCGGCTGCGCGCCGAGGCGGCGGAGCTGCTGGAGACCTGGGACGTACGCGTCGACCCTGACGGCCCCGTCCGCGATCTCAAGGTCGAGGACCGGCAGATGGTCGAGATCGCCCGCGCCCTGTCGTTCGGCGCGCGCTTCATCATCCTCGACGAGCCGACCGCCCAGCTCGACAACAGGGAGATCGAGCGGCTCTTCGCGCGCATGCGGACGCTTCAGCAATCCGGCGTGACGTTCTTGTTCATCTCGCACCACCTCCAGGAGGTGTACGAGGTCTGCCAGGCCGTCACCGTGCTGCGCGACGCCCGCTGGATCACCACCGCCCCCGTCACCGAACTCCCGCGCGCCGCCCTGGTCGAGGCCATGGCGGGCGAGGCCGTCACGGCGCGGGAGAGCGCGGCGCGGACGAACGTCCCCGCCGACGCCGCGGTGCGTCTGCGGGTCACCGGGCTGAGCTCGGCGGCGTACGAGAACGTCGGCCTGACCGTCCGCGAGGGCGAGGTCGTCGGCCTCGCCGGCAGCAGCGGCAGCGGCAAGGTGGAGCTGGCCGAGACCTTCGCCGGTCTGTACGCCCCGGATTCGGGCAGCGCGGAACTCGACGGGCGGCGGATGCCGTTCGGTGACGTACCGGCGGCTCTGAAGGCGGGCGTGGGGTGTGTGCCGCGCGATCGGCACGACCAGGGGCTGGTGGCCGGGATGAGCGTCGGCGACAACGCGACGCTGAGCGTACTCGGGCGGCTCGGCCGGTACGGCTTCGTGTCCACCGACCGCAAGCGCGCCGAGGCGCAGCAGCTCATCGCCCGCCTCGACATCCATGCCGCGGGGCCGCAGCAGCCGGTGTCCGACCTGTCCGGCGGCAACGCCCAGAAGGTCGTCATGGCGCGGGCGCTGGCGTCCGATCCGCGGCTGCTCGTCCTCATCAATCCCACGGCGGGCGTCGACGTGAAGTCCAAGGAGTCGCTGCTCGCGCGAATGGACAGTGCGCGTGAGGACGGTACGGCGGTGCTGGTCGTGTCCGACGAGATCGACGACCTGCGCCGCTGCGACCGCGTGCTCGTCCTCTTTCACGGGCGGGTCGTCGCCGATCATCCGGCGGGCTGGCACGACCACGAGCTGATCGCATCCATAGAAGGAATAGAAGGAACAGAAGGAGTGGACCGTGGCTGACACCACTGCTCCGTCGGCCTCGGCGTCGGACACGACCACCGCCGGTGGCGGCCACAAGCCCATGCCGTCCCCGGCCGCCAAGGGAACGCGTGGCCTGCTGCTCAGCCGGGCCCGCGAACTCGCCCTCGTACCGGCCCTGCTGGTCCTCGTCGTCTTCGGCGCCCTGGTCAACGACACCTTCCTCACCCAGCGCAACCTCATCTCCATCCTCGGCGCTTCCGCCGCGCTCGCGATGGTGGTGCTCGCCGAGGCGCTGGTGCTCATCACCGGCAAGTTCGATCTGTCACTGGAGTCGGTAGTCGGCATCGCCCCGGCCGTCGGCGCGCTGCTCGTGCTGCCCGCCGCCCAGGGGGGGTTCGGCACCGAACTGCCGGTCTTCGTCTGCGTCATGGCGATCGTGGTGATCGGCGCGGTGATCGGCGTCTTCAACGGCCTGCTGGTGGTGAAGCTCAAGCTCAACGCCTTCATCGTCACGCTCGCCATGCTGATCGTGCTGCGCGGCCTGCTCGTCGGCGCGACCGAGGGCAAGACGCTCTTCGGGATGCCCGACGCCTTTTACACGCTCGCCACCACCACGTTTCTGACGGTCCCGATGTCGGTGTGGCTGGCGGCCATCGCCTTCGGTGTCGCGGGGCTCGTGCTCAAGTACCACCGCGTGGGCAGGGCGCTCTTCGCGATCGGCGGCAATCCCGCCGCCGCGCGGGCCGCCGGCATCCGCGTGGAGCGGGTGATGCTCGGGGTGTTCGTCGTCGCGGGGGCGCTTGCCGCCGTCGGCGGGCTCATGCAGACGGGTTACGTCGGTGCCATCAACGCCAACCAGGGCCAGAACATGATCTTCACGGTGTTCGCTGCCGCCGTCATCGGCGGGATCAGCCTGGACGGCGGCAGGGGCACCATGTTCGGCGCGCTCACCGGCGTGCTGCTGCTCGGCGTCGTACAGAACCTGCTGACACTCGCCCAGGTGCCGTCCTTCTGGATCCAGGCGATCTACGGCGGAATCATCCTCGTCGCTTTGATGATCGCGCGCGTCACGACCGGCCGGGCCCAGGACTGAGTAGGTAAGGACCGTGCCATGAAACTCCCCGTAGCCGTACCCGTGATCGGGCGGCCCACTGGGCCCCGTATCACCGCCATCGAGACGTACGACATCAGATTCCCCACCTCACGGCAGCTCGACGGCTCCGACGCCATGAACCCCGATCCCGACTACTCCGCCGCCTATGTGGTGCTGCGCACCGACGCGGCGGACGGGCACGAGGGGCACGGTTTCACCTTCACCATCGGGCGCGGCAACGACGTCCAGGTCGCGGCGATCGAAGCCCTGCGCGCGCATGTCGTCGGCCGGCCGGCCGACGAGCTGTGCGCCGACCCGGGCACGCTCGGCCGGGACCTGACCGGGGACAGCCAACTGCGCTGGCTCGGGCCCGAGAAGGGCGTGATGCACATGGCGATCGGCGCGGTCGTCAACGCCGCCTGGGACCTCGCCTCCAAGCGGGCCGGCAAGCCGCTGTGGAAGTTCCTCGCCGACGCCGAACCCGAGTGGCTCGTCTCGCAGGTCGACTTCCGCTACATCGCGGACGAACTCAGCCCCGAGGACGCGCTGGGGCTGCTGCGGTGGGGCCGGGACGGGCGCGGCGAGCGGGAGGCGCTGCTCCGCGCGCAGGGGTACCCCGGCTACACCACGTCCCCGGGCTGGCTCGGCTACTCCGACGAGAAGCTGACCCGGCTGGCGCGGGAGGCCGTCGCCGACGGCTTCATCCAGATCAAGCTGAAGGTCGGCGCGGATCTGGCGGACGACATCCGGCGGATGCGGACCGCGCGCGCCGCCGTCGGCCCCGACATCCGCATCGCGATCGACGCCAACCAGCGGTGGAACGTCGGCGAGGCCGTCGACTGGACGCGGGCGCTGGCGGAATTCGACCCGTACTGGATCGAGGAGCCGACCAGCCCCGACGACGTTCTCGGGCACGCCGAGATCCGCAAGGCCGTCACGCCCGTGAAGGTCGCCACCGGCGAACACGTACAGAACCGCATCGTCTTCAAGCAGCTCCTCCAGGCCGGGGCCATCGACGTACTCCAGATCGACGCGGCGCGGGTCGGCGGGGTGAACGAGAATCTGGCGATTCTGCTGCTCGCCGCGAAGTTCGGGGTGCCGGTGTGTCCGCACGCGGGGGGCGTCGGGCTGTGCGAGCTCGTCCAGCACCTGTCGATGTTCGACTACGTCGCGCTCACCGGGACCACCGAGAACCGTGTCATCGAGTACGTCGACCACCTCCACGAGCACTTCACGGAACCCGTGGTGGTACGGGACGGGCACTACGCGGCGCCGGACGCGCCGGGGTTCTCGGCGACGATGCGTCCCGAGTCGATCGCTGAATTCACCTATCCGGACGGCTCGTTCTGGGTCGCCGATCTGGCATGTGAGTCCGCCGCTGCCGAGGAGGCCGCCGTATGACGCAGACCGCGATGGACGACCCGAACCGTCTCGACGGCCTCAAGGCCCTGGTGACCGGCGGTGCCTCCGGCATCGGCCTCGCCACCGCGCGGCTGCTCGCCGCACGCGGCGCCGACGTCGCCGTACTGGACCTGGACCCGTCCGGTGCGGGGGCGCCGCTGCTCGGGATCAAGGCCGACGTCTCGGACGACGCGTCCGTACGGGAAGGAGTCGCCACGGCGGTGAACCGGCTCGGCGGGCTCGACATCCTGGTCAACAACGCGGGCATCGGCGCCGCCGGAACCGTCGAGGACAACGACGACGCGCAGTGGCACCGCGTCCTGGACGTCAACGTCCTAGGCATGGTCCGCACCACCCGCGCCGCGCTGCCGCACCTGCGGCGGTCGGCGCACGCCGCGATCGTCAACACGTGCTCGATCGCCGCGACGGCCGGGCTGCCGCAGCGTGCGCTCTACAGCGCCAGCAAGGGCGCGGTGCTGTCCCTGACCCTTGCCATGGCCGCCGACCACGTACGGGAAGGGATACGCGTCAACTGCGTGAACCCGGGCACCGCCGACACCCCGTGGGTCGGCCGCCTCCTGGACGCCGCCGACGACCCGGAGGCCGAGCGCGCCTCCCTGAACGCCCGCCAGCCCATGGGCCGCCTGGTCAGCGCCGGTGAAGTGGCCGCCGCCATCGCCTACCTCGCGAGCCCGGCCGCGGCCTCGGTCACCGGCACCTCGCTCGCGGTCGACGGTGGCATGCAGGGCCTGCGCCCGCGCCCGGCGGAAGCCCGGTGAGCGCGGGCCCGGTGAGCGCGCCGGGGGAGGTCGCGGACATCACCACCCTGGGGCGCAGCGGCGTACCCGTCACCGCACTGTCCTTCGGGGCCGCCGCGCTCGGCAATCTCTTCGCTCCCGTCACCGACGAGGCCGCCGCCGAAGCGGTCCACGCCGCCTGGGACGCCGGCATCCGCTACTTCGACACCGCGCCGCACTACGGCCTCGGGCTCTCCGAGCGGCGCCTCGGGGACGCCCTGCGCGGGCGGGACCGTGACACGTACACCCTCTCCACCAAGGTGGGACGGCTGCTGGTCGCGGACGGACCGCGGGGCGGTAGGGACGGTGGCTGTACGGACGGCGAGGGCTTCGCCGTGCCCGCCACGCACCGCCGTGTCTGGGACTTCAGCGGCGACGGCGTACGGCGCTCCGTCGAGGACAGCCTTCAGCGGCTCGGCCTCGACCGGATCGACGTCGTCTACCTCCACGACCCCGACGACCACGCCGACCAGGCGTTCCGCGAGGGTTACCCGGCGCTGGAGCGGCTGCGCGCCGAAGGCACCGTACGGGCGATCGGCGCCGGCATGAACCAGGCCGCGATGCTCACCCGCTTCATCCGCGACACCGATGTCGACGCGGTGCTGTGCGCCGGCCGCTACACCCTCCTCGACCAGCGCGCAGGCGACGAACTCCTGCCCGAGGCCACCGCCCGCGGCAAAAGCGTCGTCGTCGGCGGGGTCTTCAACTCCGGCCTGCTGGCCGACCCGCGCCCCGGTGCGACGTACGACTACGCCCCCGCGTCGATGGACCTCCTCGACCGCGCCCTGCGTGCCAAGGCCGTCGCCGAGCGCCACGGCGTCCCGCTGCGCGCCGCCGCCCTGCGCTTCCCCTTCGGCCGGACCGCCGTGGCGAGCGTGCTGGTCGGTGCGCGGTCGGCGGCCGAAGTGGCGGACGCGGCCGCCATGTTCGCGACACGCACCCCCGCGCGGATGTGGGAGGAGCTGCGCGGGGAGAGTGTGCTGGGGGCGGACGTACCGGTCCCGGTGGAGGTCGAACAACCATGAAAATCGCCCTGTTCATCACCTGCTTCAACGACACGATGTTTCCGGATACGGGAAGGGCGGTGGTCTCACTCCTTGAACGCCTCGGCCACACCGTCGAGTTCCCCCAGGCCCAGGCCTGCTGCGGCCAGATGCATTTCAACACCGGCTACCGCCCCGAGACCCTCCCCATGGTCCGGCGCTTCGCCGACGTCTTCGAGAGGCAGGAGTACGACGCCGTGGTCGCCCCCTCCGGATCCTGCGTCGGCATGGTCCGCGACTACCACCACGTTGTGGCCCGGCAGTACGGCGACAGCGCGCTCGTCGAGCGCGTGGAAGCGGTGACCCCCAGGGTGTACGAGCTCTCCGAGCTGCTCGTCGACGTACTCGGCGTGACCGACGTCGGGGCGTACTTCCCGCACCGCGTCACCTACCACCCCACTTGCCACAGCCTGCGCATGCTCCGTGTGGGCGACCGCCCGCTCCAGCTCCTGCGCGCCGTCAAGGGAATCGACCTGGTGGAGCTGCCGGCGGCCGACAGCTGCTGCGGCTTCGGCGGTACGTTCGCCCTCAAGAACCCCGACACCTCGAACGCGATGCTCGCCGACAAGATGCGCGCCGTCCTCGACACCCGCGCCGACGTCCTGACCGCCGGCGACAACTCCTGCCTCATGCACATCGGAGGCGGCTTGAACCGGCTGCGCACCGGCGTCGGTACCCGCCACCTCGCCGAAATCCTCGCCTCGACGGAAGACCCGACGGAAGACCCGACGGAAGACCCGACGGAAGTGACTGGACGATGAACGCCAACAACAACGTCGTCTGGCTCGGCGCGCCCTCCTTCCCGGAAGCCGCCCGCAAAGCCGTCGCCGACACGCAGCTGCGCACCAACCTGCGCAAGGCGACCGGCACCATCCGCGACAAGCGCCTCGCCGTCACCGCGGAACTCGACGACTGGGAGGAGCTGCGCACCGCCGGTGAGGCCCTGAAACGACGCACCCTCCGCCACCTCGACACGCATCTCGTACGGCTCGAACAGTCGGTGACCAAGGCCGGTGGCACGGTCCACTGGGCGGCCGACGCCGCCGAAGCGAACCGCATCGTCATCGACCTCGTGAAGGCGACGGGCGAGCCGGAAGTCGTCAAGGTCAAGTCCATGGCCACCCAGGAGATCGCCCTCAACGAAGCCCTCGCCGAGCAGGGCATCCGCGCGTACGAGACCGATCTCGCCGAGCTCATCGTGCAGCTGGGCGACGACCGCCCCTCCCACATCCTCGTCCCCGCCATCCACCGCAACCGGGCCGAGATCCGCGAGATCTTCCGGCGCGAGATGGGGAAATGGGGCCGCCCCGCCCCCGAAGGCCTCACCGACCGCCCGAGCGACCTCGCCGACGCCGCGCGCCTGCATCTGCGCGAGAAGTTCCTGCGCGCCAAGGTCGCCGTCTCCGGCGCCAACTTCGCCGCTGCCGACACCGGGACGGTCGGCGTCGTCGAGTCCGAGGGAAACGGCAGGATGTGCCTCACCCTCCCCGAGACCCTGATCACGGTGATGGGGATCGAGAAAGTGCTGCCGTCCTTCGAGGACCTGGAGGTCTTTCTCCAGTTGCTGCCGCGCTCCTCGACGGGCGAGCGCATGAATCCGTACACCAGCATGTGGACCGGCACGACCCAGGGCGACGGGCCGCAGGACTTCCACCTCGTCCTGCTCGACAACGGCCGGACGGCGACGCTGAAGGACACCGTCGGCCGCCAGGCGCTGGCCTGCATCCGCTGCTCGGCGTGCCTCAATGTCTGCCCGGTGTACGAGCGGACGGGCGGCCACGCGTACGGCTCGGTCTACCCGGGCCCGATCGGCGCCGTACTCACTCCGCAGCTCGTCGGGGTGGAGCACGCGGAGTCGCTGCCGTTCGCCTCGACGCTCTGCGGGGCCTGCTACGACGCCTGCCCGGTGAAGATCAACATTCCGGAGGTGCTGGTCCATCTGCGGGCCGAGGTCGTCGAGTCCAAGCGCGCCAAGAGCCGCGTACCGACGCCGGAGGCCCTGGTCATGAAGGCCGCCGCGGCCGTACTTTCGTCCCCCGGCAAACTGTCCGCCGTCCAGCGCCTCGCGCACCCCGCCGCCCGGCTCGTCTCCCGGCGCGGAAGCATCGGCAACCTGCCGGGACCGCTCGGCCGCTGGACCCGGACCCGCGACACGGCGGTGCCGCCGAAGGAATCCCTGCGGGCGTGGTGGCGCAGGACACGAGAGGGAGGCGTCAAGTGACGACGACACGTGACACTGTGCTGGGCCGGATCAGGGCGGCCCTCGCCGACGTACCGGCGACCGAGGGGCCGGACGATGTACCCGTCCCGCGCGACTACCGCCGTTCGCACGCCGAGCCCGACGCGACCGCGCAGTTCGCCGAGCGCGTCGCCGACTACCGGGCCACGGTCACCCGTACGACGCCGGACCGCGCCCGCGATGCCGTCGCGGCGCGCCTCGCCGCGCGGGGGTTGCGCACGCTTGTCGTGCCGGGCGGCTTCCCGGCCGAACTGCTCCCAGGGGACGGCCAGTGGACCGTCCTGCGCGACGAGCCGCCGTTGTCCGTCACCGACCTGGACGCCGCCGACGGTGTGCTGACGACCGCGGCCCTCGGCATCGCGGTCACCGGCACGATCGTGCTCGACGCGGGCCCCGGCCAGGGCCGCAGGGCGCTCACGCTCCTCCCCGACTACCACCTGTGCGTCGTACGGGAGGACCAGATCGCCGGCGACATCCCCGAGGCGCTGACCCGCCTCGACGCGACCGCGCCCCTGACGTGGATCTCGGGGCCCTCCGCCACCAGCGACATCGAACTCGACCGGGTGGAGGGCGTGCACGGCCCGCGCACGCTGGACGTCATCGTCGTCGCCACCACCGAATCCGGGGAGCAGCCGTCGTGAGAGTCGCCCGGTTCGCGCACGACTACGCGGCGGAGGGCGCGGGGGCGGGCCTTCCTGCCGTGTGGGACCTGTGACCGCCGTGCGCCGCCTCGTGGACGCCCACCACCACGTCTGGGACCTGTCCGTACGCGACCAGGACTGGATCGCCGGGCCGGAACTCGCCCCCATTCGCCGGAACTTCCTCCTCGACGACCTGCTCCCGGAGGCCGCCGCCTCGGGCGTCGAAGCGACCGTGCTCGTCCAGACGATCACCATGCCCGAGGAAACCCCGGAGCTCCTGGCCCTCGCCGCCACGAGCGACCTGATCGCGGGCGTCGTCGGCTGGACCGACCTCACCGCGCCGGGCGTCGCCGACACGATCGCGGAACTCCGCGAACTCCCCGGCGGCGACCGCCTGGTCGGCATCCGCCACCAGGTGCAGGGCGAGCCGGATCCGGAGTGGCTGCTGCGGCCCGACGTGCACCGCGGCCTCGCGGCGGTGGCCGACGCGGGGCTCGTGTACGACCTGGTGGTCCTGCCGGGGCAGCTGGGCGCCGCCGCGAAGGCCGCGGCGGCGCACCCGGGCCTCGGCTTCGTCCTGGACCACCTGGGCAAGCCGCCGGTCGCGTCCGGCGAGCTGGAGCCGTGGGCTTGCGACGTACGCCGTCTCGCCTCGCTGCCCAACACCGTGTGCAAGCTGTCGGGACTGGTCACCGAGGCGGACCGGGCGACGTGGACGGTGGCGGACCTGCGCCCGTACAGCGACACGGCACTCGACGCGTTCGGACCGTCCCGGCTGATGTTCGGCTCGGACTGGCCGGTGTGCGGGCTGGCGTCGTCGTACGCCGGAGTGCTCGCGGCGGCGCGGGAGTTGACGGCGGGCCTCGGCGAGGGCGAGCGGGCCGATGTCTTCGCGGGGACGGCCGACCGGACGTACGGCCTGGACCTTTCGGGTCCGGAAGTCAGGCCCGCAGGGCTCCCTTCATGATCTTGCCCATGTCGTTGCGGGGCAGCGAGTCCAGCAGCCGGACGGCACGCGGACGCTTGTGCGGAGCCAGCAGGCCCGCCACGTGGTCGGCAAGCTCCGCCTCCGACGGCGGCGACAGCGGGTCCGCCGGCACGATCCACGCCACGATCCGCTCGCCCAGATCTTCGTCGGGCTCGCCCGTGACCGCGGCCTCCTCTACCCGGGGATGCTCCAGCAGCGCGTTCTCGATCTCGCCCGCGCCGATCTTGTAGCCGCCACTCTTGATGAGGTCGGTGGTCTTGCGGCCGACGATCCGTACGTAGCCGTCGGCGTCCAGCGTCGCCATGTCGCCCGTACGGAACCAGGGCCCGTCGAACGCGGCGGCGGTCGCTTCCGGCCGGTTCAAGTACTCCGTGAAGAGGTTCGGCCCGCGCACCTGGAGCTCGCCGATGCCGTCCGCCTCGTCCACCAGCCGCAGTTCCACACCGGGCAGCGGCAGCCCGACCGTGCCGGGGCGGGCCTCGCCGTCGGCCCGTACCGACGTGTTCATCAGCGTCTCGGTCATGCCGTACCGCTCGATCACCGCACGCCCCGTCGCCGCGGTGATCCGCCGGTGGTCGCGCACCGGCAGGGCCGCCGACCCCGACACCAGCAGCCGCGCCCCCGCCAGGGCCTTGGCCAGCTCCTGGTCGGTCTCGAGCGCTTCGGCCAGCCGGTGGTACATCGTCGGTACGCCGAAGAGCATCGTCGCGCCCGCCGACAGCTCCCGCGTGACGCCCCGTACGTCGAACCTGCCCAGGTGCCGCACCTCGCCCCCGCGCCGCAATGGGCCGAGGATGCCGAGGATCAGCCCGTGCACGTGGAAGAGCGGCAGCGCGTGCACCAGCACGTCGTCGGCCGTCCACTCCCATGCCTCCTCCAGCGCGTCCAGCGTCGCGGCGATCGCGCGGCGGGGGAGGACCGCGCCCTTGGGCGGTCCGGTCGTACCCGAGGTGTAGACGATCAGCGCGGGGGAGCCGGGCGACGGCTCGGCGGGCAGAGCGGACGCCGGTCCCTCGCCCGTAACCATGACATCGATACGTTCCAACTCGCCCAGTGCCGAGGGCAGTTCCTCGCCCGCTGCCGCCAGCACCAACGTCGGCCCGCTGTCCGCCACGATGTGCCCCAGCTCCCGCTCCCCGGTCTTCGGGTTGAGCGGCACAGCGGGCACCCCCGCCAGCAGCGCCGCGACCACCCCGACCGCCGTCTCCGGACTCGGAGTGGCCCAGACGGCCACCCGCCCGGCGCCCGCGATCCTGGCGGCCAGTCCACCGGCGGCGGAGGCGAGAGCGGCGTACGTCAGGGTCCGGTCGCCGAACCGCAGTGCGGGCCGGTCGGAGTGTAGGTGGAGTGAGGGAAAGAGCGCGGAGGAGGCAGCCATGGGGCCGACCCTACGACTCCCTGTTCTGTGACCGCATCCCCGTTCGAGGGCCCGCGTCAGATCGGCGCCTGCCGGCTCACCGTCGTTCCGCCCCCGCCCCCGCTGCCGTCCTCGGCCGCCCCGTCGTCCGTCACCGTCAGCCGTACGCCGTCCCGCCCGTCCGGCAGCTTCGCCTTCGCGTCGATCTCCACCCTGACCGCCGTGATCCCCGACCGCCGGTGCGCCGCCGCCAGCGCGCCGCGCAGCTCGGCCAGCAGCTGCCGGCCCACCGGTTCCGGCACCAGGGCATCCACCGGGCCCGTGAAGTGCACCGACGGCTGGAAGCCCAGCAGCGAGGCCGCGCCGGCGGTCTCGCGCAGGACCCGGCCCCGGAAGGTGGCGGGCGCGTCCGCCGGGGGCTGTTGCAGCGCGAAGATCGTCGTCCGTACCTCCTGGATGGTGGAGTCGAGCTCATCGACGGCCGCGCCGAGCAGCTCGTCGAGGTCCAGGTCCGCAGCAGCAGCAGCCCGCCGCCGGGTGGACTCCAGCATCATCTCGGTGGCGAACAGCCGCTGTACGACCAGATCGTGCAGGTCACGCGCGATCCGGTCGCGGTCCTCGAACACCGCCAGCCGCTCCCGGTCCTGCCTGCTGTCCGCCAGGACGAGCGCCAGCGCCGCCTGCGATGCGAACTGCGAGGCGAGCAGCCGGTCGACCGCCGTGTAAGGCGGACCGCCGCGCCGCCTCGGCAGGGCGAGTGTGCCGATCAGCTTGCCGCCGCTCTGGAGCGGCAGCATCATGCTCGGCCCGAAACGGGCCCGTACGTGCGTGGTCATCCGCTCGTCGGTCGCCGAGTCCTCGACGAACACCGGCTCCCCGCCGAGCAGTTGCTCCAGGACCGAACTGCCGGCCTCGATGACCGTACCCATCAGATCGGCGGGGTCGTCGAGGGTCGAAGCGGCGACGATCTCCATGCCGCCCCCGGCGGTGGGCTGGAGGACCACGCCCGCCGAGGCGTCGGCGAGGATACGGGCCTGCTCGGCCACGGTCATCAGCGCGTCCTCGCCGCTCTCGCCGCTCTCGCCGGTCAGGAGGGCGGTGGTACACGCGGCGGCGCCCTGGATCCAGCGCTCCCGTCGGCGGGCCGTCTCGTACAGCCGCGCATTGCCGATCGCGATGCCCGCCTGCGAAGCGAGCACCCGCAGCAGCGCCAGGTCGTCCGCGGTGAAACGGGACGTCGCCGCCCCTTCCGGGCTCCGCTTCTCGGTCAGGCAGAGCGTGCCGAAGGCCTCGGCGTGGACCCGGATCGGGACGCCGGCGAAGGACAGCGGGCGCGGCTCCTGGAGGAGGTGGCCGATCAGGCCCGTGCGGCCGTCGGGCAGCCGGCCGATGCGCTCCCGGGTCTCGTCGTCGATCCCCGAGGTGAACAGCTCGGTGATGGTGCCGCGCTCGGGATCGACGACCCCGAGCGCGCCGTACCTGGCGTCGGCCAGTTCGGTGGCGGTGTCCACGATGTGCTGGAGGGTGGCGTGCAGTTCGAGTTCGGAGCCGACGTTCAGCACGGCCTCCAGCAGCATCGGAAGCCGGGGCGCCACGCTTGCCCCGCTCTCCGGGTTCATGCGGTCGCTCCGTGCGCGCCGTGGTGCTCAGTGGTTGATCGGCTCGAGGACCATCGGAGCGATCTTGCCCTCCAGCATCGCTCCGAGCCCGAGTACGGAGCAGACGTCGGGGCGCTCCGCGATGTGTACCGGCATGCCCGTCGCGTCGCGCAGCATCTGGTCGAGGCCCGGCAGCAGCGCGCTGCCGCCGACCATCATGATCCCGCGGTCCGCGAGGTCGGCGACCAGGTCGGGCGGGCAGTCGCGCAACACCTTCCCGATGCCGTCGAGCACGGCGGTGAGTGGCGTGTGGATGGCCTGGCGCACGGCGGCGGTGTCGACGTGGACGGAGCGGGCGAGGCCGGTGGCCACGTCCCGGCCGTGGATCTCGGTGGAGGCCGGGCCCTCTGCGGTCAGGCCGTTGCCCCTGAGTGCCAGCTGGAGGGGGCGTACGGACTGGCTCGGCAGCATCAGCTCGTGCTGGTGGCGCAAGTACTGGATCACGGCGTGGTCGATGGCGTTGCCGCCGACCGGGATGCGCTGGGCGGTGACGATCGAGCCGAGCGAGAGCACCGCCACCTGGGTGGTGGCCGCCCCGCACACCATGATCATGGTGGCCGACGGCTGTTCCACCGGCAGCCCGCAGCCGACGGCCGCGGCGATGAGGGTGTCGACGAGTTCGACGCGGCGCGCGCCGAGTCCGATGAGCGTTTCGACGGCCGCGCGCTGGGCGAGCGGGTCGCTGTCGTGGGGCGTGCAGGCGGCGGCGCGCAGCCGTGGCTTGCGGCGGAGCTGGCGCCGGAGCTTCTCCCCGATGAGGTGGCGCAGCATGCGCTGGGCCATTTCGATGTCTACGACGGTGCCGCCGGAGACGGGGCGTACGACACGGATGTAGTCGGGCGTACGGCCGGTCATCTGTTCGGCGAAGGCACCGACGGCGATGAGCGCGCCGGTGCGGGTATTGACGGCGGCCACACTCGGCTCGTCGACGACGAGCCCCACACCCTTCACGAAAACCCGGGTCCTGGCGGCCCCGAGATCGACGGCGATATGGCAACGGCGCAACTGCTCAAGACTGACGGTCACGGCAGGTTCTCCCGAGAGCGCTGACGGACCGGCGGGTGCCGGTCCTGCTTCGCATCGTGCGGGGGCCGGTGGCCGGGCGCGCGCTGAGTGAGCCGGTCGGGCGTACGAGCTGACACCGCGCCAGGAGCGGGTGGCGCCTGTCGGAGGCTTGTCGGAGGCCTGTCTGAGGCCTGTCCGTGCCGGTCCGGCCGAGGTTATGGGCCGTCAGGAAAGCCCACGCGTTGCAGCAGACCCCAGGTGAACTCCGCGACGCACGGTTTACCGTCGGGCAGCGTCAGCCCGAGCCGCCACCGGGTCGGCGCCGTTCCCTCCATCGGGCGCGCGGGCGGGAAGGCGCGGGCCACCTCGTCGACGGTGCACGACCACGGGCGGAGGTCACCGGCCGTACGCAGCTCGGGGGCCGGGGTGCCGGGGGCACGGACCAGCCATTCGTTCCATACGGCGCCACCCGGCGCGGTGAGCACCTCGAAGCGCAGGCCGGGCCAGAGCGGCACCGGCCACGCCAGGGCGTCGCACTCCAGGTCGCCGATCCGGCGGCGTACGGAAGTCTCGGGCGGCCCGAGCACCGAGCGGTAGCGCGCCACCGAGCCGCGCGCCCGCGGCGAACGCACCATGGCCTGCCAGCGGCGATTGGCCTCGCGCAGGTCCGCCGGCGTCACGCCGAGCTCGCGGCGGGCGTCCTCGACCAGGTCGGGCTGGTGGTCGGCCATCCGGCGCAACAGCACCAGCTGGAAGTCGAGAGGCCCGAAGGGATGTGTGCCCGGATGCGTGCCCGTATGCATACGTCCATCCTGCCCTGCCCTGCTGACACGCCGTGGAATACACGCTTCCACACAAGATCCTCACAGGACCGGTTCCCGATGTTGACCGTGGGACGCATAACCTGCGGGCGCCATGGACTACTGCTACTCCTGCCGCAGGCACCTCAACGGCGCTCTGGCCTGCGCCGGATGCGGAGCCCCCGTCGGTGACCTCGGCCACGCCGCCCCCGAGGTGCCCTCGGGACACGACGCCCGTCACGGTGACGACGTACACGGGTCGCACAGTGGTGGCTACGACCGTGACGAGGGTTATGGCAACGGTCATGGTTACGGCGACGGCCATGCGTACGACCACGACGCCGGTTATGGCCACGACGACCGTTACGACAGCGGTGACCACTACGACGGTGACGATGGTGACTACGGTCACGAAGAAGCTGCCGCCGCGCCCGCTGATTCCGACCCGGCCGCCGCCCCCGTCGGTCCCGGCCGCGCCGCCCGGCGTACGAAACGTGCCCGCAGGGCGCACCGCCGCCGGGGCCGCAAGATGGTCCTCGTCTGCATGGGCCTGGTGCTGGCCGGCGGCGCGCTGAGCCTGGCCGAGCTCGCCACGGAGTCCGGGGGCGAGGGGTGGGTGTCCGGCGCCATGGACGGTGAGGACGAAGCCGAAGGCGAAGGCGAGGGTGCCGAGAGCCGGCCGACCGCGACCGGTGCCGGGGGGACCGCCGGCGTCGGCGGGGCCGGGAACGCGGAGGTGGATCCGTCGGCGTCGGCGCGTTCCGCCTCGGCCTCGGCCTCGGCCTCCGCCTCCGCGTCGGACAGCAGCTCGCCGTCCGCCAAGGCTTCGAAGTCCGCGTCGGCGAAGGCCGCGGACGCCACCACCGCCGCCGCCAC
Source organism: Streptomyces sp. NPDC002994 (assembly GCF_040611155.1). Taxonomy (NCBI): domain Bacteria; kingdom Bacillati; phylum Actinomycetota; class Actinomycetes; order Kitasatosporales; family Streptomycetaceae; genus Streptomyces; species Streptomyces sp. NPDC002994. The sequence continues at coordinate 46,932 of NZ_JBEXNQ010000025.1, read as the reverse complement.
CGCGTCGGATCCGCAGTCGGCGCCCGGTGGCGCGCCGCCGGAGCCCGGGGGCGGCGCGTCGTCCGAGCCCGAGCCCGCGCCGCCGCCCCCACCGCCGCCGGCGTCGTCCGAGGACCCGGGGCCCGCACCTGATCCGACACCGCCGCAGCCCGCGCCGACGGAGACCTGCGACCGGTTCCTGTGGTGGTGCACCTGAGCGGGAACCGGTCCGGCTGACCCGGGGGATCCGGCCGACCCGGGGCCCTGACCCGGGGGTCCGACTGACCCGGGGGTCCGACTGACCCGGGGGTCAGTGCCCGAGCATCCGTTTCAGCAGGTCACGCAGGGCGGTGCGCTCGTCGTCCGACAGCTCGCCCAGTGGTTCTCGCGCGAAGTTCAGCGATTCGCGCAGCCTGGCCGCCGTCCGCCGCCCGTCCTCGGTGGCGGCGGCGAGTTTGACGCGCCGGTCGGCCGGGTCCGGCTGCCGCTCGACCAGCCCGCGCGCTTCGAGCCGGTCGACGATGCCGGTGACGTTCGACGGCTCGCACTTCAATTTCCTGGCTATGCGCCGCATGGGCATCGCCTCGATGGAGAGCAGACCCAGCACGCGCGCCTGGGCGCCGGTGAGTGCGTGCTCGGCCGCGGCCTCGTCGTACTCCTCGTGGTAGCGGGACACGACCTCGCCGATGAGCTCGACGACTTCGAGGGTCAGAGGGTCTGTACGAGGGGCCATGCGCCCCATCCTACCCATTTACTTGACAATCTTAAATATCCAGGAGCATGGTTGTTTCAGTACCTGAAGCTTTTCCAAGGAGGTCGCACGCCCATGACCGCACTGCCCACGACCGGCCGCTCCTGGCACCTCGTCGCCCGCCCGCACGGCTGGCCCAAGCCCGAGGACTTCGCGCTGCGGGAGACCCCCGTGACGGAGCCGGCCGAGGGCCGCATCCTGGTCCGCAACCTCCACTTCTCGGTCGACCCCTATATGCGCGGCCGTATGAACGACGTGAAGTCGTACGTCCCGCCCTTCAAGCTGGACCAGCCGATGGACGGCGGCGCGGTCGGCGAGGTCATAGCCTCCGCCGACGAGCGTTTCGCCGTCGGTGACCACGTCCTGCACGGTCTCGGGTGGCGGGAGTACGCCGACGTACCCGCCAAGCACGCGACCAAGGTCGACGCCGCGCTCGCGCCGCTCTCGGCCTACCTGGGCGTCCTGGGCATGACGGGCCTCACCGCCTACGCGGGCCTCTTCGAGGTCGCCTCCTTCAAGGAGGGGGACGCCGTCTTCGTCTCCGGCGCCGCCGGTGCCGTAGGCAGCCAGGTCGGCCAGATGGCGAAGCTGCGGGGCGCCTCGCGCGTCATCGGCTCGGCGGGCTCCGACGAGAAGGTCAAGCACCTCGTCGAGGACCTCGGCTTCGACGCCGCCTTCAACTACAAGAACGGGCCGGTCGCGGAGCAACTGCGTGAGGCCGCGCCGGACGGCATCGACGTCTACTTCGACAACGTCGGCGGCGACCACCTCGAAGCGGCCATCGGCTCGCTGAACGTGCACGGCCGCGCCACCATCTGCGGCATGATCGCGCAGTACAACAACACGGAGTCCACGCCGGGTCCGCGCAACATGGCGCTGATCATCGGCAAGCGGCTGCGGCTCCAGGGCGTTCTGGTCGGCGACCACACCGCGCTCCAGCCGCAGTTCGTCGAGGATGTCTCCGGCTGGATCCGCTCCGGTGAGCTCAAGTACAGCGAGACGGTCGTCGAGGGCATCGGGAACGGCTACGACGCGTTCGTCGGTCTGCTCCGTGGCGACAACACCGGCAAGATGATCGTTTCGCTCACCCGATAAGCTCACCACCAGCCGTCGCGGTCGTGGGCGCGAGTCGCGGCGTACAAAGCAGGAGGAATGCCTCAGCATGACCATTCTCGACATAGACGTGAAGTACACCGCTGTCGCCACCGCCGAGAACGGCCGTGACGGCCGCGTCGCGACGGACGACGGCAAGCTGGACGTTGTCGTCAACCCGCCGAAGGAGATGGGCGGCAGTGGCGCCGGCACGAACCCGGAGCAGCTTTTCGCCGCCGGTTACAGCGCCTGCTTCCAGGGTGCGCTGGGTGTTGTCGCGCGCAAGGAGAAGGCGGACATCTCGGGCTCGACCGTGACCGCGAAGGTCGGGATCGGCTCGAACACGAACGGTGGCTTCGGCCTTGAGGTCGCGATCACCGCGACCATTCCGAACGTGGACGAGGCGACCGCGCGGGATCTGCTGGAGAAGGCGCACCAGGTGTGCCCGTACTCGAGCGCGACCCGCGGGAACATCAAGGTCGAGCTGGCCCTCGCCTGACGTCCGGGCGCATCGCGTCGCGTGACCTGAAAGGCCGCACCCCCGTACACGGGAGTGCGGCCTTTCGCCGTGCCCTGCGGGGCTTTTCTCGTACCCGCCCCTTCTCGTTGTGACATTTGCGGCTCCGCAGCGTGGGGGGCAAGCCCCAGCCCCCAGACCGCACAGACGCCCTACGGGCGTGTCCTCAAACGCCGGACGGGCTGGATTTGCCGGCGCGAGTCGGATTTGCCGCTCAGCGGCACATCCCCGCTCAGCGGCGCTATCCAGCCCCTCCGGCGTTTGAGGAGCGGGGTCTGGGGCGGAGCCCCTCACGCGGCGGAGCCGCAAAGTGTCACAGCGGGAAGGGGCGGGGTGGGGAAAAGTCCCGCAGGGGCAGCAACGCCTAGCCCGCGCTGCCTGCGGCGGCAGCCGCCGTCGCCGCCCGCAGGACCGCCGCCCCCAGCCGCACATTCTCCGGCGCCGGCCCGCCCGGGAACGCGAACCTGCGGCGCGCGTAGCCGTACGCCACACCGCTGCGCGGATCGGCGAACGCCTCGGACCCCGCCGCCCCCGCGTGCCCGAACGCCCCCGCGCCGAGGAAGGGATAGAGGTCGCCGTACGTCTCGAATCCGAGACCGAAGGGATGGCGCCGGCGCACCACCAGGTCGTAGCCGTCCGAATGGATCTGCCCGAACTCCGCGATCGTGTCCGGCTTCAGCAGCGCCGCCCGCCCGTCCACCTCACTGATGGCCGCCGCGTACATCTTCGCGAGCCCCGTCGCCGTAGCCACGCCGCCGAAAGAAGCCGGGCTCTTCGCGCGCGTCGGCCGACTGTTGACCAACGCCACCAGGTCGGTGGGCCGCTCCCCGCTGAGGTTGAACGCGATGCCGGTCACGCTCTGCGGCGACACCGCACCGGCGACCAGCTCCGCCTGCTGCTCCGGCGTCGGATCCATCGGCAGGATGTCCAGTACCCGCGGCTCCAGCTCCTCGGGCAGGCCGAGGTAGAAGTCCAGGTCGTACGGGGCGCGTACGCGCTCCTCGAAGACCTCCTGGATCGTCCGCCCGGTTGCCCGCCGCACCACCTCACCGGTCAGCGCGCCAATGCTCAGCGCGTGATAGCCGAAGGCCGTCCCCGGCCGCCAGTACGGCTTCTGCGCCGCCAGCCGCTCCGCTATGACGCGGTCGTCGGTCAGCTCCTCGTCCGAGAAACCGGTGTCCGCGCCGACGACCCCCGCCCGGTGGGCCAGCAGATCCCGCAGCGTCAGCGCGCCCTTGCCCTCGGCCGCGAACTCCGGCCAGTAGTGCGCCACTTCCCTGTCCAGGTCCAGTACGCCCTCCTGCACCAGTAGCGCCACGACAAGGTGCGCCGCGCCCTTGGTGGAGGAGAAGACGCTGGTCAGCGTGGTGCCGGTGATCTCGTCGCCACCCCACAGGTCCACCACCTGCCGGCCGCCCGCGAAGACGGCCAGCTGGGCGTCGGCGTGGCCCGGCCGCTCCTCGGCGAGTACGGCGGCGAATTCCTCCCGTACGCCCTCGAACCCCTCGGCGACCGTGCCCTGCACAGCGTTCTTCGTCGACATCGAATGCTCCCCCTTCACGTATGTGACAGAGGATCAAGCAACCGTTGCCGAGGGGTTATTCCGGGGACTCCGGGATCAGCGCGCCGAGTTGATCAAAGCCCGCCCGACCTGCGCGAAAGCGCCCTTCGGGTGCGCCCGGAACAGCGGCTCCGTACCGAACAGCACGACACCCGCGCCGCCCTTCGCCGACGTGCCGCTGACGACAGCCGCCTTGCCGGCCGCGTCCGCCGGGCCGCCGCTGCCGTCCGCCGCGGCCCTCCAGTGGCCGGACACCAGGGGATTGCCCGCGCCGTACGACTGGTCGACGCGCACGCCCGGACCCAGGTCGGTGAACCACATCGGTGAGTAGACGAAGGTGTGTTCCGGCGCGCCGCCCGTCACCGGACCGCCCGCGTTGACGACCCGGACGACGCCGTTCGCGTCCCCGTTGCCCTCGACCGGCTTTGCCGCCAGCAGCCCGGCTTCGGCGTTGAGCGCCGCCCCCGACGAGCCACGCCCGACCACGCCGCCACCCTCGGCGACGAACGCGTCGAACGCGCCGCGCGCGGCCGCGTCGAGCTTCCCGTACTCCAGCCCGGACGACACGAACAGCACGTCCGCCGCCGACCAGTCGAAGGAGCCCGCGTTGAGCGCGCCCGTCGAGACCGGCAGCACCTCGAAGCCCATCTCGCGCAGCGCGAACAGCTCGCCGGGTGTGACCGCCGCCGCGACCCGCGTGCGGTGCATCGGGGCCACGCCCTTGGCCTTGGTGGCGTGGAAAGCGACGCCGTACCGGCCGGCAAGAGCCGCCGCCTTCTTGCGGGCCGACGCGGGCACGAGCGCGCTGCCGTCGGCCGTACGCCGCACCTGGACACCGTTCCGCAGGAGGGAGTTGAGCGCTGCCAGCTCCTTGGGGTCGTCGAGCCGCAGCCGGAGGTCGCCGCGCGGAGCGACGTAACCGGTCGGCGACGCGGCATGGACCGTACGGCCGGGAACATCAACCCCACCCGCGGCCTTCTGCACCTTCTCGACGCTCGCGCCCCACAGCAGACCGAGGCTCCAGCCCGAGATGTCGTACATCGTCGAGACGTCCGCGCTGATGTCCCGGCCCTCGTACAGGATCACATTGGCCAGACCGCGCTTGGGCTGGCGCATGTCGACGACGTACGAACCGGCCTCGTACGACCGTCCGCCGAGCCGGAAGTCCCGGCGCGCGCGCTCGACGCGCACGTCATTGGCGACCAGGTGGTCGACGAGCCGGGCCGCTGCCGTCGCGGAGCGCTGGCCGCGCCCCGCCGGGACGACGTACGCCCGCGGGAAGTCCGTCGTGTAGACGTCCTCGGGGCCGATCCCGGGCACACCCGGAACCGTCTCCTGCGACACCGGCACCTGCGCGGCACCCACCGCCCCGCGCCGGAACGTCTCGATCTGGTCGGCCACGACCGAAGACCGCTTCTGGGCCGTGTAGTCGAGGGTCGCACGCATCGCGGCGCCCGCTATGTCCGTATTGATGGCGGCCCTGCGGCGCAGCTCAGCCACCGGCAGCGTGTCGTACGACCGGTTGTTGACCTGCATCGGGAACTCGATCGTGTGCGCCGCCACCGCGCCCTGGAACGGCATGTACTGCGGAGTGAAGATCGGCGGCCAGTCGTCCCAGCCCTCCTCCTGGTCGCGGAAGGGGATGACGGCGGGCTCGACGCCGTCCTTCGCCGCCGTATAGCCGAGGCCGTTGACGGCGGCCTCCATTCCCAGCGCGTTGGCATAGGAATTCTTGAGGAAGAGGTCGTACTCGTAATTCTCGCCGTGCGGCGGGGTCGTCGGCTCGATCAGCGTGCCGTTGACGTACCCGTGCAGGTCGATCATGACGGCCGGTTGTTTGTCGATGGCGATCTGCCGGATCGCGCGCGCCTCGGGCTGGGTGGCGGTGATGAAGTCGCGGTTGAGGTCGAAGCCGTTGGCGTTCGCGCGGGTGCCCGCGATCCGCCCGTCCGGATTGGCGGTCACATTGAGATAGATACGGGTCTTCGCCAGCAGATCGGCGGTCTTGTGGTCCTTCGCCTTCGCCAGATCCTCGATGAGTTCGAGGGCGGCGTCCGTGCCCTCCCACTCGTTGCCGTGGATGTTGTTGTTGATGAACACCGGTGCTTTGTATGAGGCCTTGATGCGCCGGTCCTTGGCGGCAGCGGCCGGCGAGTTCTCAATGAGCTCCCGCATCCGCTCCTGCTCACGGGCCTCGCGGTCGCTCTCCGGCGCGGTGAGCGTCACCAGATACAGCTGATGCCCGCCGGCGGACCGCCCGGCGACCTCGACGCTGACGCGATCGCTGCCGAGCTTCTGCAACTCGTTGAGCTTGGGGGCGATGGAGTGGTACGGCGTGAGGCCCAGCTTGAGGGACTTGTCGGCCGGATTCGGCGCGGGCGGGGTGAGGGTGGTGCGCCGCGGATACCCGCCGTCGTGGCGGAGTCCGGGCGTACGCGCGTCGAGCGCCTTGGCGGCGGCCCCCGCCGGGGTGCGCGCCGCCTGCCCCTGCCCGGCGGCGGCCCGCTCCCGGTGAACACCGTCCCCGTCACCGCCAGGAGGGCCGGGCTGGGCGGTGGCAGGGACGGGGAAGAGCAGGACTGCGGACGCCATGGCGGCGGTGGTGATGAGGAGAGGTCTCGGTATGCCTGTACCTGTGCCCATGCGTATCTCCGGTGCGGTGCGTCGGAAGCGATCAGAGATGATCGGTACGCAGGGTCTACCTGTTCAACTCGTGAACAACAAGGGGGTATTGAGGCAGGAGGGCCGGAGGGTCACGGATTTCGCTGGTGGTACGGCGATAGGCGGATCGCCGGGTCCTCAATGTCCGCTCGGGATGTGCCAGGACAGGAAATTTCCTACCGCCGGTGGTAGGTTTTAGAGCATGAGCAGTCACGTCACATCACGCGCGCCCGAGCGGGCAGCCAAGAGGTCCGTGTCGTTGGCGAACTCGCTGGTCAAGGAGGTAGAGGGGCGCATAGGGAAACGCGCATTCTCCTCCGTCGTCTCCGAGGCGCTGGAGCACTGGCTCGCCATGGACAAGCTCCGCGAGGTGGTCGCAGCTGATCGCCGCGAGTTTGGACAGGTCTCCGATGAGGCACGCCGTCAGGCGGAACAAGAGTGGTAAGTAAGCGCCTGAAGATCAAGGTCGGCGGCCACGGTGGCACGCTGTTTTTGGACGCTCAGGGCCTGTCTCCGCACGTTGACGGGGACGAGGGCATGCGTGCGCGGATCGAGGTCGCGGAGCAGAACGGCAGGCGGGTGGTCCTGTCGGCCGTGACTCCCCTCGAAGTCCGCCGGACAGGTAAGGTCGCTGACCGGCTGCAGTTTCTGCTCGCGCGGTTCGACGTGAAGCCGGTCGGCGATGACGTCGTAAAGGCCGCCGCGAAGCTCCTCGATGCCTCGGGGCTCGATGGTCACGAATGCCTTGTTGACGCGCTGGTCGTCGCGACAGCAGCCCTGTGCAGCCCGCCCGTCCTGCTCGTCACCTCAGACAGGTTTCACATCCCGGCCCTGTGCAAATCTGCCGAGCAGCTCCCCGGGGCCCCAGTGGTCAAGGTCATCACCGTCTGACTGCTATCCGCTATCCGTCCAGTGCGGTGGCGGTGGCGCGTACGAAAGCCTCCGGGTTGTCCAGCATGATGTTGTGCCCGCAGTCCGGGACCGCGACCACGGACACCCCGGCCTCCGCGAGCGCATCGGCGCCTGGAAGAGGGCCGTCCGCTTCGGGGAGCAGGTATGTGCGGGGAATCTTCAGGCCGAGCAGATGCTCACGCATGGTGGGGACAGAGCCGCGTACGAGATGAGTGGCACTGCGGTGCAGCGCTTCCCGCCCGGCCAGCCGCATGGTGGACCACCAGTGGTGCCCGGCCCGGTCGCGGAACTCTTCCCATCCGCCCGCCACGAATTCCTCCTCGGAGTACGAGGCGATTCCGCTGCTGCCACCGGAACTCGAACCCGGTGTCCGCGGTATCGGGTCGAGATTCGCGTCGATCAGAACGAGGCGGGAAACGAGATGCGGATGGCGCGCGGCCAGCACGATGGCCACCGAGCCGCCCATGCTGTGCGCGATCACCTCGGCGCCGCTCACACCGGCTGAGGCGAGGGCCGAGGCCAGTGCGTCGGCGTGCGCATCGAGGCTGTAGTCGAAGTCCGTCGGCCGGTCGCTGATGCCGTGCCCCAGCAGGTCGACCAGCAGAGACCGGTGACCGGCCAGCAGCGGGTGCACCGCGACCTCAGTGAAGTAGGCGGGCGAAGTGGCCCCCAGCCCATGCAGGTAGACGCGGGACGGCTCCCGGCCCGGCAGCTCGACCCAGCGGATCCGGTCACCATCGGCCGTCACGGTGGCGTTGCGCACGGCCAGCTCTCCTTCGTAAGTGCCTAAGTGCCTGCCGGTCTCGGCGAGAGTGACGAGCGTAGCCACGCCTTGTACCGTCCCCGTGCGCGCCCCAGACTCTGCCCATGAAGAACGTGAACCTGACACGGCTGCGGGACGATCACGCCGCCGCGCTTCTCACCTTCGAGCGGGAGAACCGCGCCTACTTCGCGCGGTCCGTGCCCGATCGCGGCGACGACTACTTCACCCACTTCGCGGCCCGGCACGCCGCCCTGCTCGCCGAGCAGGACACCGGCCTGTGTCATTTCCACCTGCTCCTGGACGAACAGGGCGCGGTCCTCGGCCGGGTCAACCTGGTCGACGTCATGGACGGGACCGCGGACCTCGGTTACCGCATCGCCGAACGCGCCACCGGCCGCGGCCTGGCCGTCGCCACCGTACGGGAAGTCCGAGCACGCGCCGCCACCGAATACGCCCTCACCGCCCTCACCGCCGCCACCACGACCGACAACCCCGCCTCCCACACGGTCCTGACCCGCAACGGCTTCGTCCCGGTCGGCGGCATCGACCTGGACGGCAGGCCGGGTACGCGGTATCAGCTCCGCCTCGGCCAGTAGATAGGCTGTTCGCATGCGTGATCTCGGGGTGGGCTTCGGCTATCTGATGAAGGGCCAGCGGTGGGTCGGCCGGCACGGCAAGTCCTACGGCTTCGGGCTGCTGCCCGGCCTGGTGACCTTCGTGCTGTACGTCGGTGCCCTCATCGGGCTCGTCTACGGCGCAGACGACTTCACCGCCTGGGCCACACCCTTCGCCGACGACTGGGGCTCGCCCTGGCTCGGCATCTTCCGGGGTGCGCTGACGGCCCTGCTCTTCGCCCTCGCACTGTTCCTCGCGGTGATCACCTTCACCGCCGTGACGCTGCTCGTCGGCCAGCCCTTCTACGAGGAGCTGTCCGAGCGCGTCGACCGCTCCGTCTCCCCTGACGGCACCGCCCCCGAGTCCGGCCTCCCGCTGATCCGGGAACTGTGGATCTCCGCCCGCGACAGCGTGCGCGTCCTCACCCGGGTGGTGCTGTACGGCGTTCTGCTCTTCGCCTGCGGTTTCATCCCCGTCGTCGGCCAGACCGTCGTCCCTGTGGTCGGCTTCTGCGTCTCCGGGTTCTTCCTCGCGGAGGAACTCACGGCGGTGGCCCTCCAGCGCCGCCGCGTCGAGCTGAAGCAGCGCCTCACCCTGCTGCGCGGGCGCCGCCTGCTCACCCTCGGGTTCGGCGTCCCGCTCACCCTCGCGTTCCTCGTGCCGCTGGTCGCCGTCTTCCTGATGCCGGGCGCGGTGGCCGGCGCGACGCTGATGACGCGTGACCTGCTGGAGGAGCCGTCGGCCGACGCGGACGACGTGGCAACGCTGCCGCCCCTTACGGCGTAGGTACGTCGGCCGGCACGAGGCCCGCCTCACCCGGCGCCGCCTCGGCCAGCGCCGTACCGTCAGGGCCCCACACCGCGCTCAGCCCGCAGCCGTCGTACGGTCCCGCCTCCCCCACGTGGTTGGCGAGGACGACGTACAGCCCGTGGTCCTTGGCCCGCACCGGGTAGGTGGCGAGGCGCTCCCGCTCACCGTTGCCCTTCCCGTACAGCGAACTCGCCAGGTATATACGGCATTTGTGGGCGGCCGCCCGTTCCGCGACTTCCGGGAAGTGGTTGTCGAAGCACGTCGCCAGCGCGAACCGCACACCGTCCAGCTCGAACCGCCCGTCGGTCGCGCCCGCGCTGAAGAGCTCGCGCTCGTTCTCGTACAAATGCTGCTTGTCGTAGCGGGTGAGCAGCGCGCCGTCCGGGCCGAAGACGAAGGACGCGATGGCGGGGCGGTCACCGCCGTCCGTGTCGGGCGCCGCACAGTTGACGACGGCCGCCGTGGCGGTCTCGCGGCAGGCGGCGCGGACCGGTGCGAGGCGCGGGTCGTCGGGTGTGACGAGCAGCGACGGGTCCTGGGTGAGCAGTTCGAGCTCGTACCCGGTCAGGGCTAGTTCAGCGAAGACGGTGACGCGGACTCCACGCCGCGCGGCCTCCCTCACATACGCCGCCATCCGGAGCGCGTTCGCTTCGACGGAACCGGGTTCGGACGTGAACTGTGCCGCTGCGACCAACATGCGGACCATTATCCAAATCGGGCTTGATCGGCCGACGCCGGGCGGCAAGCATCACCCCATGACAGAAGTGATAGCCGTAGCCGTCATCACCCTCCTCGCGGTCATCAGCCCGGGCGCCGACTTCGCGATGGTCGTCCGCAACAGCTGCCTCTACGGGCGTACGACCGGCCTGTTCGCGGCAGCCGGAGTCGCCGCCGGAGTCCTCGTCCACGTTACGTACACGATGCTCGGCGTCGGACTGCTGATCGCCTCGTCGACCGAGCTGTTCACCGCGATCAAGCTGGCGGGCGCGGCGTATCTCGTCTACATCGGCGTACGGACCTTCACCGCCCGCTCCGACCTCACCGTCGACCTGGACTCGAAGCCGGAACTCGGCCCGCTCGGCGCGCTGCGCTCCGGCTTCCTCACCAACGTCCTCAACCCGAAGACCACCCTCTTCGTCGTCTCCACCTTCACCCAGGTGGTCGGCCCCGAGACCCCGGTGTGGCAGCAGGCGGGCTATGGCCTGTTCATGTCGGCCGCGCACTTCGGGTGGTTCGGCGCGATCGCGCTCTTCTTCTCCGACTCCCGGCTGCGGACGGCCATGCTGCGCCGCCAGAAGGCCCTCAACCGTGCCATCGGCTCGGTACTGGTCGGCCTGGGAGTCACCCTCGGCTTCGCTCGCTGAGCCGACGCCGGAGGGGCTCCTATGGAGCCTCTCCGGCGCATGAGCTCTACCGTGCGCCCGCCGCCACTGCGACGATCGCCCGCACCTGCGCGACGATGTCCAGCCGGTTGCGTACGAAGTCGGGGTCCGTCACCTCGGTGGTGTTGCCCGCGCCGAACTGGAGCACCGGCGTGTGCACATGGCCGCCGGGGAGGTCGGCCGGCTCCAGGCGGTCGCGCAGCAGCGTCGCGCGGTACGCGATCTCGTTGGAGAGGTAGTCGCCGCCGCCGCCCGCGCGGGCGGTCGAGCCCGCGGTCGGGCCTTCCGGCCGGACCACGGGAGCCGTCGCGCCCGCCGGGATCTCGGTCACCGACGTGTTGTCGTACACCGGGAAGCGGCCGGTGTCCGCGGCCACGATCTCCTGGTACGGAAGCGTCGTCGCCGTCCACTGCGGCTGCGAGGCCGGGTCGCTCACCGGAACGGTTTCCTTGCGCGAGACGTTCTCATTGTCCGGGAAGCCCCCGCGCCACGCCCCGTTGAAGCGCTCGACGTCGATCCGCCCGACCCTGCCCTGGCTCACGGTGGTGAAGAGGTCGAGGTGCGGCAGGTGCGGGCGCAGGGTGCGCTCGACCGTGCCGTCGGCGAAGTCCTGCCACCGGACGGGGAAGACGGCCGTCTCGATCCGCGCGGGGCCGTCGGCCGTACGTACGACCGTGCCGTCCAGCGCGAGCGCCGTCGCGCCCGACGGGTTGCTGATCCGCACGTCCCGGTCCAGCGTGAACGGGTCGAAGCCGGTGACGAGCACCCGCTTCATCCCCTTGCCCGCAGGGAAGCGGATCGCGTCCTGGCCGCGCGACGACCGCTCCAGCCGGTCGAGCAGTTTCACCCGCGCCGCCTCGCCGATCCCGGACGGCCCCTGCCACTGCCGGAGTTCGAGCGTCATGCCCAACCGCGCCCAGTACAGCGGCCGGTCGTCGTCCCGGCTCAAGTCGCCGCCCGCCGGACCCCGGCCCTGCGCCCGGTCCACGGCCCGCTGCCACAGCCGCGATCCGTGCCGTACGACGACCCGCTCGGCAGCGGCGTACGTCCGCGCCTCGCCCAGGGTCCGGGCGAAATCCGCCGCCACGGTGTCGAATCCGCTGCGCCGCAGGATCTCCTGCGGGGCGGCCCGCTCCAGCCGCTGCTCCTCGACGGTCGCCGGAGCAACGGTCGCCGGAGCTGTCTCCTTCGGCTCCGCTGCCGCCGCTGCGGGCAGTACCCCGAGAAGCGGCGCGAGGGTGATGAGGGAGAGAGCAAGTGACGTGTGGCGGGGGCGTATCAGGGGCACGGTGATCCTTCCGTCGGGTGGCGGAAGTATCCCGGTACGCCCGTGACTTGCGCTACGGGGCGGGCGAGCGTTGCAGTAGGGAGAGGAAGTCACGGAAGGCGGCCGGCATGTCCACCGACGAGGGGTCGAGCAGCCACTGGTACTGGAGCCCGTCCATGACCGCCACCAGGAGCGGCGCCGCCTGCTCCGGCGTGAGTCCGCCGGGCAGCACATCGCCGTACTCGGCGCGCAGGGCGGCGGCCATGCCGCCGCGGACCTGGGTGTAGCGGTGGGTGAAGAACTCCCGCGCCGGATGGTCCTCGGTCACGCTCTCGCCGAGCAGCGCGGAGAAGGTCTGCACGATGCCGGGGCGCATCGCGTTGTACTCCACGAGCGAGTCGAGGAGATCCAGCCGCCACGCCCCGGCGCTGCGCCCCGAGCCGCCGGTGTCCCACTGGTCGCGCTCTTCGAGCACGGCGACGAGCAGGTCGTCTTTCGTGGGGAAGTAGTGGAGAAGCCCCTGCTGGGTCAGGCCGACGCGCTCGGCGACCGCGCTCAGCGACGCCCCCCGGTAGCCGCGTTCGGCGATCACTTCGAGGGCCGCGCGGAGAATCTCCGCCCGCCGCTCCTCGCTCCTGGCCCTGGCCATCGTCCTGGTCCCTTCCCCTGGTGCTTGCTGGCAGGACGGTACGCCATCCCGTCACATCACGAAAGAATAACAAACCCTACCGTTCTACAGGTGAACCGGTGACGATGGAGACAGCCAGACATCCCAGCAGGACTTCAACGAGGAGGTACGTCCGTGGCAGCCGAACCCACCACCCAGGACACCGACCGGATGCGCGAAGAGGCCGTCGAAGCGGCCCTCGGCAAACTCGATCTCGACGCCAAGGCGAAGCTGCTCGGCGGCCAGGACATGTGGTCGCTCCCCGCTCTCCCCGAGATCGGCCTGCGGTCCCTCGTCATGTCCGACGGCCCGGTCGGCGTGCGCGGCGTCCGCTGGACCGCCGACGACCCGTCGATCGCACTGCCGTCGCCGACCGCGCTCGCCGCGACCTGGGACCCGGAGCTCGCCCGCCGCGCCGGCCGCCTCCTCGCCCAGGAGGCCCGCCGCAAGGACGTGCACGTCCTCCTCGCCCCGACCGTGAACCTGCACCGCTCGCCGCTCGGCGGCCGGCACTTCGAGTGCTACTCCGAGGACCCGTACCTGACCGGCGAGATCGGCTCCGGTTACGTGAACGGCGTCCAGGACGGCGGCGTCGGCACCACCGTCAAGCACTTCGTCGCCAACGACGCCGAGACCGACCGCTTCACCGTCGACAACATCATCACCTCGCGCCCGCTGCGCGAGCTGTACCTGGCGCCCTTCGAAGCCATCGTCAAGAACGCCCACCCCTGGGGCATCATGGCCGCGTACAACCAGGTCAACGGCGTGACGATGACCGAGCACCGCTACCTCCAGAACGAGGTGCTGCGCGGCGAGTGGGGGTTCGACGGCTACATCGTCTCCGACTGGATGGCCGCCCGATCCACCACCGGTGACATCGAAGGCGGCCTCGACGTCGCCATGCCGGGCCCCACCACCGTCTACGGCGACGCGCTCGCCGGCGCGGTCCGCGCGGGCAAGGTCGACGAGGCCGTGGTCGACGACGCCGTACGCAACGTCCTGCGGCTCGCGGCCCGCGTCGGCATCCTGGAAGGCGCCCCGCCCGTCGTCACCGAACTGCCGGAGACGGTCGACGGCCAGGCGCTGGCGCGCGAGGTGGCCCGCCGCGCCTTCGTCCTCGTACGCAACGAAGTACGCAACGAGAACCGCGTCCTCCCCATCGACCCCGCGCAGACCCGCAAGCTCGCCCTCATCGGCGCGGCGGCCCGCGACGCGCGCGTACTCGGCGGCGGGTCCGCCACCGTCTTCCCCGAGCGCGTCGTCGCGCCTCTCGACGGCCTCGCCGCCGCACTGCCGGACGCCACGCTGACGTACGCTGTCGGGGCCTACCCCAGCGACGAACTGAGCCCCGCCGACAAGGGCTTCGCCCTCCACGCCGTCTGCCGCGACGCCGCCGGCGCCGTCATCGGCCGCCGCTCGCTCCCTGGCGGCCAGGTGCAGTGGATCGGCGACGACCTGCCCGACGGCGTCACCTACGGGAAGCTCCACAGCGTCGAGGTCAAGGGCACCTTCACCCCGCGCGAAAGCGGCGAGCACGCCTTCGGCACGCGCGGCCTGGGCGCCTTCACCCTGACCGTCGCCGGCGAAGTCCTCTACGAGGGCGTCCAGGCGATGTCCGACGCGTCCGACCCCTTCGAGGCGTTCTTCGGCGCCCCGGCCGAGCGCGGCCGCGTCCACCTCACCGCGGGCGAGCCGGTCGAGGTCTCCCTCGTCCACCCCGTCGGCGCGACGGACGACGCGCCGCTGCCGGCGGTCATGTTCTCGTTCCTGCACGGCGCACCGCAGCGCGACGCCGACGCACTGATCGCCGAGGCCGTCGAAGCGGCCCGGGACGCCGACACGGCGGTCGTCGTGGTCGCCACGACGGAAAGCGTCGAGTCCGAGGGCTTCGACCGTACGGACCTGAGCCTCCCGGGCCGCCAGGACGATCTGGTGCGCGCGGTGGCCGCCGCCAATCCGAACACCGTGGTGATCGTCAACTCCGGTTCACCGGTGGAGATGCCATGGCGGGAGGACGTGGCCGCGGTGCTGCTCAGCTGGTTCCCGGGGCAGGAGGGCGGCGCGGCGCTCGCCGACGTGCTGCTCGGCGTGGCCGAACCGGGCGGGCGGCTGCCGACGACCTGGCCGGTGGCCCTGGCTGACGTTCCGGTTTCGGAGGTCGTGCCGACGGACGGCGAACTGCACTACCGGGAAGGGCTGTTCGTCGGCTACCGCGCCTGGGACAAGGCGGGCGTCGCGCCGGCGTACGCGTTCGGTCACGGCCTCGGCTACACCACCTGGGAGTACGAGTCCCTGGAGGTGACCCCGGCGACGGCCAAGGTGCGCGTACGCAATACCGGTTCACGCGCCGGCCGCGAGGTGGTCCAGGTCTACCTGGCCCCGCTGGCGGACTGTGTGGAGCGGCCGGTGCGGTGGCTGGCGGGGTTCGCGTGCGTTGAGGCGGGGGCGGGGGAGTGGGCGGAGGCTGAGATCGCGCTGTCGGCCCGGGCGTTCGAGATCTGGGACGAGCGGTCCAACTCCTGGTCGTTCGTGCCGGGTGCGTACGAGGTCCGCACGGGCCGTTCGATCGCCGACACCCGCCTGACGGCGACCCTGGACCTCCAGGGCTGAGCCCCTGCCGGTACCCCGGGACACCCTTCGGGCGTGTCCTCAAACGCCGGACGGGCTGGATTTTCCAGCCCCTCCGGCGCTTGAGGAGCGGGGTCTGGGGCGGAGCCCCAGTTCGGGAGCCCCCCGCCCCCTACCCCCGCACCTCGAACCCGTACACCGTCGCCGAAGCGAACACCTCGCCCGGTCGCAGTACCACCCGGGGAAACTCCGGCCGGTTCGGGGAATCGGGGAAGTGCTGGGTCTCCAGCGCCACCCCGTCGAACCCGTCCGGCGTATACACCTGCACCCCCGGTTCCGTCGTAGCGACCGTCACCACCCGCCCCGACCCCGGGTCGTACAGCTCGCCCACCACCTCGGCCTCGCCCGTAACACCCTTGTCCAGCACAAAGTTGTGGTCGAGCCCGCCACCCAGCACCCGCGCCTCCCGGAAGTCGAACCGCGACCCCGCCACCGCCCGGATCTCCCCGGTCGGTATCCCGCCACCGTCCACCGGCGTCACCGCCCCCGCCGCGAGTCGCAGCTCGTACGGGCCGCCACCCCCGAGACTCCAGTACGTGTGATTCGTCAGATTCACCACGGTCGGAGCGTCCGTCACCGCCCGGTACGCGATCCGCAGCGCCCCGCCCTCCTCCAGCGTGTACGTCGCCGAGACCTCGACGCGCCCGGGAAAGCCCTCCTCGCCGTCGGGGCTGACCCGCGAGAGCCGCACCCCGTGCGAGGACACCGCCTCCGCGCCCCACACCCGCTTGTCGAAGCCGCGCTCGCCGCCGTGCAGGCTGTTCGGGCCACCGTTGCGCGCCAGGGCGTACGTCCGCCCGTCCAGCCTGAAGGCCCCGCCCGCGATCCGGTTCGCGTACCGCCCGACCAGCGCCCCGAAGTACGGCCCGGGACACTCCAGATAGCCCGCGAGCTGATCGAAGCCGACCGCGACCCCGCCCATACGCCCGTCCCGGTCCGGCACCTCCACCGACTGGACGATCCCGCCGTACGTCAGAACGCGCACCACCACCCCGTCCCGTTCCAGGACCCAGCGGTGGACGGGCGTGCCGTCGTCGAGTGTGCCGAAGAGTTCCGCAGTCATGATCGGAAAGCCTAAGCGACTACGCCGGAGGCTCCTTGGCCGTGATGTTGCGGTACGCGATCTCCGCCAGCCGCTGCTGCCCGTTCTTGCTCGGGTGGAACCAGTCCCAGTGGCTCAACTGGTCGCCGGAGAACCGGTATTCGAAGACCGCTCCGCCGTCGTACCGGCAGCGCGCGTCCCGCCCGCACACATCCCTCAGCACCTTGTTGTACGCGACGACCCGCTCCTGCACCGACTCGCGCCGCGTCACCGCCGCCGCGTCCATCGCGTCCGGGGAGCCCAGCATCGACTGGCAGATCCCCAGCTTCCAGATCTGCTTGCCCAGCGCGTTCCCGCGCCCCTCGGACCAGAGCCGTTTCAGATCCGGCACGCTCGACACGTACAGCTGCGACGTGGGCAGCTCGCTGCGCAGCTTCTTCACCGATGTCTCGAAATACGTCCGGAAATCAGCCACCGATGTCATGTGCGACACGTCGTCGCGGCAGGCGTCGTTCGCCCCCACCATGACCGTCACCAGCTCCGGCCTGTCCGCGACCGCCCGCGTCATCTGCTCCGGCAGCTCGGCGATCCGCGCCCCCGACTTGGCATGGTTCCAGGTACGCGCGGTCGCGCCCGCCTCGCCGAGCAGCCGCCACGCCACGCTGCGCACCGTGGCGTCCGTACCCGTCGCCCACGACACCTCGGGGCAGTCCGCGAGTGCCGTGCACGCGTCAAAACCGCGCGTGATGGAGTCGCCGACAGCCGCGATGGACGCCGGGCTGCGGTCCCAGATGAACGTGGGCTTCGGGGAGGGCCGGCGCGCCGCCGACGAGGCGCCCCCGTCCGCGTCGTCCGCCGAGTCGCACCCGGCGACCGCGCCCAGGAGGACGAACAGCGCCGCCGTCACGGTGGCGACGGCGGCGCGAGAGCGGCGCTCGCGGCGGCATGGTCGGCGGCGTACCCGCATCCGGTGGTCCCCTCCATCGCGTCGTACTGGCGTCCTGGCGAGTGAAAGCTTCGTGTTTCCGGCCCCCCGGACCGACAGTACGTCACCCGCCGGACGCCGCCGCACGGTAGTTTTTCCCCGTCGAACCAGCAGCCCTCACCCATCCGGGCATCCGGTAAATTACATCACGTCACATACTGTCCCTTTTCAGGAGATTAACTCCCGATGCTGTTTACTGTTGACAACCTCGGGAGCCGACCGGGAAGAGGCGGTACGGGCGCGAGGCCGCTGGGGAAGGCGAACCTCGTCCCACACTGGAGGTCCCGGTGACGACACGTGGAGTTCTGTACGTTCACTCCGCACCGCGCGCGCTGTGCCCGCACGTCGAATGGGCAGTAGCGGGCGTACTCGGTGTGCGGGTCAATCTCGACTGGATCAGACAGCCGGCCTCGCCCGGCACGTGGAGAGCCGAGTTCTCCTGGCAGGCCCAGCCGGGCACCGCCTCCAAACTCGCCTCCGCCCTGCGCGGCTGGCATCTGCTGCGCTTCGAAGTGACGGCCGAGCCCTGCCCCACGGCCGAGGGTGAGCGCTACAGCTCCACCCCCGGCCTCGGCATCTTCCACGCCGTCACCGGAATGCACGGCGACATCCTGATCCCCGAGGACCGGCTGCGCGCCGCTCTCGCGCGCTCGGTGGGCGGCGAGACCGACCTGGAGGCCGAGGTCGCCAAGCTCCTCGGCAAGCCGTGGGACGACGAGCTCGAACCCTTCAGGTACGCGGGCGAGGGCGCCCCGGTCCGCTGGCTCCACCAGGTCGTCTGACGCCTCCGGCCGCCCCCGCGCACCGCGCGGATCCGGCGCCGGATACATTCCGCCCCACAGTGCACAGACAGTGCACCACCACCTGTGGGGGTCGGTTGTGCGTATACGACCGGCGGCCGGAGTCGCCGCCGTCCTGTTGTCATCGGTCGTGGTCTGCTGGGCCGTTCTCTTCCATGGGCTGGGATGGACCGCCCTGTACCGGGAGAGCGGCGGTTCGTGCAGCGGGGACGACTGTCCGGACGGCCTGCCCACCGTGCTCCTCCTGGCGTTCGCGTTCTCCTTCGCCGGTGCCCTCCTTCTCGGCAAGGCGCTCGAGAAGGCGGCGCTGGGCCGCGGGGTCGCTGCCGCCGTCGTGGTGATTGGGGTGCTGGCCGGGCTGTTGCCCGGCTTGTTCGGCTATCAGTGGATACGTGGCGAACAGGTGAAAATCGACTCGCCGGTGAAGGCCGCCGAACCGCTGGAGATAGCCTGGCAGGCGCCGTCGGACCGCCCCGCCACCGTCAAGGGTTTGCGCGGCTGGTCCGTCGGCGACAGCGTCGTCAGGGTCCGTACCGACGGCCTCTCCGCCTACGCCGTGAAAGACGGCAAGGAGCGGTGGAACGTTGCCGCGCCGGTCCGCGAGTCCGTGTGCGCCCGCAGCGCCCACCCGTCCAAGGGCATCGGCCTGGTCGCCTACGGGCGCCACCTCAAGCCCTGCGCGACCCTCGCCGCGGTCCGGCTCGACGACGGCACCACGCTGTGGAAGCAGTCACTCAAGGGTGAAGGCATCGGCAAGGGCATCGCGCTCGGCGGCGGTACGGCCGTCGCCCTGGAGGACGGCGTGGTACGCGCACGATCGGTCGAGTCCGGCGCCGAACAGTGGAAGCGGCCGGTGCCGGAGCGCTGCCAGGCACTGGCGGTGGGCGCGACCGCGGCTCGTACCCTAGTCGTCGAAGAATGCATGCCTGCGAAGACCGATGGCGTCTTCACCTCACGGCTCCTCGCCCTCGACACCGCCGGCGGAAAAGAGCAGTGGGCCACGAAGCTGCCGGTGGAGAGCGCGGGCACGTCGTCCGTGTACTCCGTCGAACCGGCTGTGGTCGGCTTCCAGGAGACCGACGAACGCGGCACCCGCGCGGTGCTCACCTTCGACGAGCGGGGCACCGTACGCACGGCCCTGCCGTTCTCCGGCCGGCTGGGTGACCTCGACGTCAGGCGGTCCGACGCCGACCTGATGACCGAAGGCCCCTTCGTGGCGGGCGACACGCTGGTCGCCGCCGTGCAGAAGCCGGGCGACACTCTGCCCCAGTACGTCGCCGGTTACTCGATCACGGACGGCAGGGAGCTGTGGCGTACCGGCGAACTCGGCGTCATCGGCGCACTCACCCTCCGGCCCGACGGCCGGGTGGCGGTGCTGACCTCCGGATGGCCCCGCTCGGACATCGTCGTGCTCGACCCCGCGGCGAAGGGGGCCATGCGCAAGACGTCGCTGGGCAAGGAGGCGCCGGTCTCCATCGACGCCGAAATGCTCGCGGTGCGCGACGGCTATGTCGTCATCAACCGGTACACCGACGGCGAACCGCCCGTCTTCGCCCTGCGCTGACCCGGCGTGAGGAACGACGAAGGCCATGCCGGGAGAGCTTGGAGCTTCCCGGCATGGCCTTGTCGCTGTGTGCGGCCGCGGATCAGGTCGCGGATCAGACCGAACGGAAGGCGAGGACCAGGTTGTGGCCGCCGAAGCCGGACGAGTTGAGTCCTCTTTCGTGCGGCCCTCGCACTGCCCGGCCCTGGGGGGCCGGTCAGGCTTCGGGTCGCTGCGCCGGACTCAGACCGTGCGGAAGGCCAGGACCACGTTGTGGCCGCCGAAGCCGAACGAGTTGTTGATCGCGGCGATCGTGCCCTCGGGCAGTGCCCTCGGCTCGTCCCGCACGATGTCTGCGTCGACATCGGCGTCCAGGTCGTCGATGTTGATGGTCGGCGGAGCCGTCCGGTGGTACAGCGCCAGCACCGTCGCGACGGTCTCGATGCCGCCGGCGCCACCGAGCAGGTGACCGGTCATCGACTTCGTCGCGGAGACCGCCACGTGGTCGAGGTCGTCACCGAGGACCTTGCGCAGCGCCTTGATCTCGGCGATGTCGCCCTGCGGGGTCGAGGTGGCGTGCGCGTTGAGGTGCACGATCTCGGCCGGCTTGAGACCGGTGTCGTCGAGCAGGTTCTGCATGGCGACGGCGATGCCGCGACCGGTCGGCTCGGGCTGCGCGATGTGGTGGGCGTCCGCGGACAGACCCTGGCCCACGACCTCGCAGTACACCCGCGCACCGCGTGCGGCGGCGTGCTCGGCCGACTCCAGGATGACGACGCCCGCGCCCTCGCCGAGGACGAAGCCGTCGCGGCCCGTGTCGTACGGACGCGAGGCCTTCTCGGGCTCTTCGTTGCTCTTGGACATCGCCATCATGTTGGCGAACGCCGCGATCGGCAGCGGGTGGATCGCCGCTTCCGTGCCACCGGCGACGACCACGTCGGCGCGGCCGGTGAGGATCATCTGGACGGCGTAACCGATGGCTTCGGCGCCCGACGCGCACGCGGAGACCGGAGTGTGCACGCCCGCCTGGGCGTTGACCTCCAGGCCGACGTTGGCGGAGGGGCCGTTCGGCATGAGCATGGGCACGGTGTGCGGGGAGACGCGGCGTACGCCCTTCTCCTTCAGCACGTCGTACTGGTCGAGCAGAGTGGTCACGCCACCGATGCCAGAGGCGATGACCGCGCCGAGGCGGTTGGGCTGGATCTTCTCGTCCTCGCCCGCCTTGTCGGTGTAACCCGCGTCGGCCCACGCCTCACGGGCCGCGATCAGCGCGAACTGCGCCGAGCGGTCCAGCTTGCGGGCCAGCGGACGGGGCAGTACGTCGCCCGGGTCGACGGCCGCGAGGGCCGCGATACGGACAGGGAGTTCGGCGAAGCGCTCGCCCTCCAGGGGCTTGACGCCGGAACGTCCGGCCAGCAGGCCTTCCCAGGTCGATGCGGCGTCGCCACCCAGCGGTGTTGTTGCGCCGATACCGGTGACGACCACGGTGCGATTGGTCGGGCTCACAGGAATTCTTTCTCCACGTGTAGAGGGTGCTGAATTTTCACGGCGCCACCGCCGGGCGGCGACACAGGATCGGCCGGATCAGGCCTGGTGCTTGAGGATGTAGTCGGCAGCGTCGCCGACCGTCTTGAGGTTCTTGACGTCCTCGTCGGGGATCTTGACGTCGAAGCGCTCTTCGGCGGCGACGACGACCTCGACCATGGACAGCGAGTCGACGTCCAGGTCGTCGGTGAAGGACTTGTCCAGCTGGACGTCCTCGGTGGGGATGCCGGCGATCTCGTTGACGATGTCGGCGAGACCGGTGACGATCTCTTCCTGAGTGGCGGCCATTGTGGCGCTCCTTCGGTGTTGAGCAGAGGGAATTGGGTAAAGCGGCAGGCCCGGAATGGTCCGGACGTGCCTAGGGGAGGGTAACGACCGTCGCGGCGTAGACGAGACCCGCCCCGAAGCCGATGACCAGCGCGGTGTCACCGCTCTTCGCCTGCCCGGTCGCCAGGAGCCGCTCCATCGCGAGCGGAATCGAGGCGGCCGAGGTGTTACCGGTGGTTTCGATGTCACGGGCGACCGTGACATGTTCCGGCAGCTTCAGAGTCTTCACCATCGAGTCGATGATCCGCATGTTCGCCTGATGCGGAATGAAGACATCCAGATCGTCCGCGCTGATCCCGGCCGCGTCCAGCGCCTGCTGGGCGACCTTCGCCATCTCGAAGACGGCCCAGCGGAAGACCGCCTGGCCCTCCTGCGTGATGGCCGGGAACTTCGCGACCTCACCGGCGTTGCGGTAGTCCGACCACGGAACGGTCTGCTTGATGGTCTCGGACTTGTCGCCCTCGGAACCCCACACGGTCGGGCCGATGGCCGGTTCCTCTGCGGGGCCGACGACGACCGCGCCCGCACCGTCGCCGAACAGGAAGGCCGTCGCGCGGTCCTCCAGGTCGGTCAGGTCCGAGAGCCGCTCGACGCCGATGACGAGGACGTACGTCGAACTGCCTTCGACGACCATGCCCTTGGCGAGGGTCAGGGCGTATCCGAAACCGGCGCAGCCGGCCGAGATGTCGAAGGCGGCGGGCTTGTTGGCGCCGATCTTGTCCGCGATCTCGGTCGCGACGGCGGGGGTCTGCTTGAAGTGCGAGACGGTGGAGACGATGACGCCGTCGACCTGGTCGGCGGTGATCCCCGCGTCGGCCAGCGCCTTGCCGGCGGCCTCGACCGACATCGCGGCCACGGTCTCCTCGTCGGACGCCCAGTGGCGGGTCACGATGCCGGAGCGGGAGCGGATCCACTCGTCGGACGAGTCGATCGTCTCGAGGATCACCTCGTTGGGCACGACACGGGTCGGACGGTAGCCGCCGACACCCATGATGCGTGCGTACGGGGCGCCCTTGCTGGGCTTGATCTTCGACATGCTCTCTCGGGCTCCTATCGCGCCGCGTGCTCAGCGATGAGCGCGCGGGCCGCGTCGAGGTCGTCGGGGGTCTTGAGCGCGAGGGTCTTCACACCGGGCAGTGCGCGCTTGGCGATGCCGGTCAGCGTGCCGCCGGGGCAGACCTCGATGAGAGCGGTGACGCCCAGCTCCTTGAAGGTCTCCATGCACAGGTCCCAGCGGACCGGGTTGGAGACCTGGCTGACCAGGCGCGAGACGACCTCGGGGCCGGTGGAGACGGTCCGGCCGTCGGCGTTCGAGACGTAGGTGATGGCCGGATCGGAGACGACCAGATCCTGCGCCGCCTTGCCGAGCTCGGTGACCGCCGGAGACATGTGGTGCGTGTGGAACGCGCCGGCGACCTTGAGGGGAACGACGCGGCGTACGCCCTCGGGCTTGTCCTCGGCGAGCGCGGCGAGCTGCTCCGCCGTGCCGGCGGCCACGATCTGGCCCGCGCCGTTGACGTTCGCCGGGGTCAGGCCCAGCTTCTCCAGATGCGGGACGACGACGTCGATGTCACCGCCGAGGAGCGCCGACATGCCGGTCTCGGTGACGGCGGCGGCCTTGGCCATGCCGAGTCCACGAGTCCGTACGAAACCGAGCGCGGCCTCTTCGGTGAGCACACCGGCGTACGCGGCGGCCGTGATCTCACCGACGCTGTGACCGGCGACCGCGGAGACGTCCGTACGGGCGTCCAGGGCGGCGGCGGACAGCAGACCGGCCGCCACCAGCAGGGGTTGGGCGACCGCCGTGTCGCGGATCGTTTCCGCGTCGGCCTGCGTGCCGTAGTGGACAAGGTCGAGCCCGATGGCGTCGGACCAGCCGGCGAGCCGGTCGGCGGCGCCGGGGAGGTCGAGCCAGGGAGTCAGGAAGCCGGGCGTCTGGGCGCCTTGGCCGGGAGCGACGAGTACGAGCACCCTCACACTCTCTCTTGTGGACGGTGCTGCGGACCCGTGGGGACAGGGACCAAGAACCGTCGGGCTATTTGTTGGTGTTCGACAAAAGTCTAGGACTGCGGCTCCGCGTCGGCCAGACGCCCCAGGATGAGCGCGATCCGCAGTGTGAAGGCGGATCGAACATCGGAGGGTGACCAGCCGGTGACGTCCGTCACACGTCGGAGCCGGTATCGCACGGTGTTGGGGTGCACGAAGAGCATCCGCGCCGCGCCTTCGAGGCTGCTCGCCTGCTCCAGATACACACTCAGTGTCTCCAGGAGTGCCGAGCCCGCTTCTTCCAGCGGTCTGTAGATCTCCTCCACCAGCTGGTCCCGCGCGGCAGGATCCGAGGCGATCGCACGCTCCGGCAGCAGATCGTCCGCGAGGACCGGGCGCGGGGCGTCCTGCCAGGCCTGGCACGCCTTGAGCCCGGCGGCTGCGGCCTGCGCGGACCGGGTGGCGGCGAGGAGATCGGGGACGATGGGTCCGGCGACGACGGGCCCGGCGGCGTACGGGCCGATGAGCGCCTTCGCGACCTGCAGCGGGTTGTCGCTGCCGCCCGCGATGACGACCAGCCGGTTGCCGAGCACCCCGGTCAGGACCTGGAGCTTGGCGTGCCGGGCGGCCCGCCGGATCGCCTCGACGGTCAGCTCGGAGTCCCCGTCGGGTGCGGTGCCGAGGATGACGCACACATGCTCGGGGGAGTTCCAGCCGAGTGCGGCGGCGCGCGACACGGCCCCTTCGTCCGCCTCACCCGAGAGCACCGCGTTGACGACGAGCGATTCGAGCCGGGCGTCCCAGGCACCGCGGGCCTCGGCGGCCTGGGCGTACACCTGCGCGGTCGCGAAGGCGATCTCGCGGGCGTACACGAGCAGGGCCTCGCGCAGGATCGACTCGTCGCCGGGCGCCGCGACCTCCTCGATCGCGGTCTCCATGACCTCGATCGTCGTACGCACCATCTCGACGGTCTGGCGCAGGGTGATCGCCCTGGTCAGCTCGCGGGGCGCGGTGCCGAAGACGTCGGTGGAGATGGCCTGCGGGGTCTCGGGATGCCGGAACCACTCGGTGAACGCCGCGATGCCGGCCTGGGCGACCAGGCCGATCCACGACCGGTTCTCCGGTGGCATGGCCCGGTACCACGGCAGCGTCTCGTCCATGCGGGCGATCGCGTTCGCGGCGAGGCGGCCGGAGGACTTCTCCAGCCGGCGCAGGGTCGCGGAGTGCGGGTGGGCTGCTTTCGCGGCGGGCGGCTGCTGGTCAGGATCGGGTTGGGGCACGGGACAAGACTGCCTTATCGGAACGGGTGCGCGGGGGCCCGGGGGGCGCCCGGCTGTCTTTCAGCCCGTCCGACGTTTGAGGACCGGGGCCTCGCCCCGGGGGCTACCGTGGGGCGCGTGATTTTTGTACGGCGCTCCGCGGACCGCTTTCGCGGGGGCGACGCCTCCGCCGGTATCGAGTCCCTGCACGCCTTTTCCTTCGGGCACTTCTACGATCCCGACCACCTCCGCTTCGGCGCCGTGATCGCCTGCAACGAGGAGCGCCTGGCCCCCGGCGCCGGTTTCGACGAGCACCCGCACAGCCACACCGAGATCGTGACGTGGGTCGTCGAGGGCGAGCTCACTCACCACGACTCCGCCGGCCACACCACGGTCGTACGCCAGGGAGACGTGCAGCGGCTCAGCTCCGGCGCCGGCGTCCGGCACGTGGAGCGCAACGACGGCGACGTACCGCTGGTCTTCGTGCAGATGTGGCTGGCGCCTCGGGACCCCGGAGGGGAGCCGTCGTACGAGGTCGTGCGCGGTATCGCCGACGCCACCCCGTACGCCCTGCCGGCCGCCGGCGCGCTGCTGCACGTCCGGCGTCCCGCGGCCGGCGAGCGGACGGCGGTCCCGGACGCACCGCTGGTGTACGTCCATGTGGTGCGGGGCGGCTTCGGCCTCGGCGAGCACGCGCTGGGGCCCGGCGACGCTGCCCGGATCACCGGGGCGGACGGCCTTGAACTGGTGGCGGCCGCCGCCCCCGCCGAGGTGCTGCTGTGGGAGATGAGCGGCTGACGCCTCAGCCGGCCGACGCGCTCCTGGCCCGCCACTCCTGCCAGGACAGATTCCACGCGCCGTAGCCATTGCCCGCGGCGACGGTCCCCTTGGTGTCCGCGCCCTTGATCTCGAACGGGTCGCCCACGCGTACCTGCCCGTAGAAGTACGCCGCGTCCAAGTCGCTCATGCCGATGCAGCCCGAGCTCTTGTTGGACCGGCCGAAGTGGGCGGAGTTCCAGGGGGCGGCGTGTGCGTACATCCCGGACCAGGTGAGCCGCATCGAGTGGTCGACCATCTTGTCGTAGGCGTCGCGCAGTCCCACGGTCTCCGAGTTCATGTTGATGGTGCCCTCCTTCGCCATCAGCACGGCGGTGCCCCGCCAGGACCGCTTGTCGCCGCCGGGGGTGCCGCCGGAGACCGGTATGTCCCGTATCTTCTTCCCGTCCCGCTCCAGGGTGAGGCGCTTGCGGTCGAGGTCGACGCGTACGACCTGGCGGGCGCCGACGGTGAACCCGGTGAGGTAGTCGCGGACGAACCAGCCGCCCGCCCGTCCCGAGTCGGTGCCGTTGAACTGTGCGTCGAGGGTGACCTTCGTACCCGGCTTCCAGTACTCCTTGGGGCGCCAGTCGGCCCTGTCCTTGCCGGAGTAGTCCCGGACCCAGCCCCAGGAACCCTCGGTGTCGTTCGAGGTGCTGACCTTGAGCTGCTTCTCGACCTCGGCCTTGTTGGCGACCGGGTTGTCGAACACGACCGACAGCGGCTGGCCGACGCCGACGGTGGTGTTCTTCCCGGGCGCCAGGGACAGCTTGTTGACCTTGCCCGCGGCGGCGGTGGTGAACGACGTCCTGCTCGTGGCCTTCCCGCCGCTCCCGGTACGGGTCTTCGCCTCCACCTTGTACGTCATGCCGGGCACCGCCTTGCGGTGCGAAGTCCAGGACGCCTTGCCGGCAGCCGCCGCGCCGGTGAGCCGGTTGCCCTCGGAGTCGACGACCGTCACGGAGGTCAGCGTGCCGGCCTTCGCGGTGACCACGACCGGCTTCCCAGCGGCCACGCCCCTGCCATCCGGGGTCACGGTGACGGTCGCCGGGCGGTCCGGCGCGCCACCGGGCTTCCCGTCGGACGGGGGCGTGACGCTTCCCGTACCGGCCGAACAGGCGCAGAGCGCGGCGCTCAGTACGCCGGCCACGGCAGCGGAACGCGACGCACGTACATGACTCACGGAAGCCTCCAGAAAGGGGTGGGATGCCCGGACTCTAGGCCGCGAAAAGCGCCCGAAATCGGCTCGGCGCCCATGTGACAGCGGCTGCGGAGAAACCGTCGTCGTCCGGTCACATTTGTCGCGCGACACGGTCATGGACGGCTGTGAATCTCCTGCCTGCCCCCCGGACGAGGGGGCGGAAAACGGAGGCTCACGCTGTGTCAGCAGCTCTGCTCGTGACGGCGGCCGCCCGTAGCCGGGAGACGCGGCTTGGGCCCATCACCGCCGAGACGTACCGCGCGTTCGTCGCGTCCCGCGCGGCCGGGCCGTCGGGCCCCAGCTTTCTCCAGTGCCCCTCCTGGGCCGGTGTGAAGGAAGGGTGGCAGTCCCGGCTTGTCGGCTGGGGACCCGGAGAGGAGGGCGCGGGCCCGCCCGGCGCGCAGGGGCTGACCGGGGTGGCCCTGGTGCTGCTCCGTCAGTTCCCCGGCACCCGGAAGTACTTCGCGTACCTGCCCGAGGGGCCGTACGCCGACTGGGCCGACCCGGACATCGACGGCTGGCTCACTCCGCTGCTGCGCCATCTGCGGGAGACCGGTGTCTTCGCCGTACGCATCGGGCCAGGACCCGCCTTCCGCCGCTGGAACGCCGCCCGGCTCAAGCAGCTCACCGGCCGCGGCCGGCAGGTCAACGACGTCCTCGCCTGCGAGGTCGACCCGCTGGGCACCGCGGTGTCCGAGCGGCTGCGGGCGCGCGGCTGGCGGCGCTGCGGGGGCGACGGCCCGGCCGGCGACGGTGACGCGCAGCCCCGCCTCGTCTTCCAGGTCCCGCTCGCCGGGCGCACCACCGACGACCTGTGGAACGGGCTCAATCAGGAGTGGCGCCGCAATGTGCGCCGGGCCGAGAAGTCCGGCGTCGAGGTGTCGGTCGCTGACGCCGCCGATCTCCCCGATTTCTACCGGCTGCTGCGGATCACCGAGGAGCGCGACGGGTTCCGGCTCGGCCGCTCACTGGCGTACTACGAGCGGCAGTACGAGGTCCTCAACGCCGAGGAACCGGGCCGGATGAAGCTCTACCTCGCCCGCCACGACGGCGAGACGCTCGCCGCCCACACCATGATCACGGTGGGCCGCCGGGTCTGGTACCAGACCGGAGCCTCCGCCGACCACCGGCGCGAGGTCCGCCCCTCCAACGCCCTGCAGTGGCGCATGCTGCGGGACGCCCACGCACTCGGCGCGGACGTCTACGACATGCGCGGGGTACCCTCCACCCTCGATCCCGACGACCGCGGACACGGTCTGCTGCGCTGGAAACTCGGCACGGGCGGACAGGTCGTCGAAACGCTGGGGGAGTGGGAAACACCGATGGCAGGCACGACCAACCACGCGCTGTACCGCGCCTTCCAGGCGTATCTGGCCCGCCGATGAGCACCACGTCGCTCGCCGCGCCGAAACCGCCGTCCGTACTGCGCAGCGGCGCGCTGATGGCGGCCGGGTCCGTCGTCTCGCGCGCCACCGGTTTCGCACGGTCGGCCGTCGTCGCGGCGGCGCTCGGCATCGGCCTGACCGCCGACGGGTACGCGGTCGGCAACTCCGTGCCGACCATCGTCTACATGCTGCTGCTCGGCGGCGCCCTCAACGCCGTCTTCGTCCCCGAGCTGGTCAAGGCCGCCAAGGAGCACGAGGACGGCGGAGCCGCGTACACGGACCGGCTGCTCACCGTCTGCGTCGTGGCGCTGCTGGCGATCACCGGGGGCGCGGTCCTCGCGGCGCCGGCGATCGTCGGCGCGTACACCGATTACACCGGCGAGCAGGCCACCATGACGGTCGCCTTCGCCCGCTACTGCCTGCCGCAGATCTTCTTCCTCGGCCTGTTCACCCTGCTCGGCCAGGTCCTCAACGCGCGCGGCCGGTTCGGCGCGATGATGTGGACGCCCGTTCTCAACAACGTCGTCGTCATAGCGGTGTTCGGGCTCTACCTCGGGCTCGCGGCCACGTCCGAGGGAACCCTGTCACCGGCCCACACGGCCCTGCTCGGCTGGGGCACCACGGCCGGCATAGCCGCCCAGGCGCTCGCGCTTCTCCCCGTCCTGCGCGCGGCCCGATTCCGCTGGCGCCCCAGGTTCGACTGGCGGGGCAGCGGGCTGACCCGGCCGATGCGGGCGGCCGGCTGGCTGGTCCTGCTGGTCCTCACCAACCAGGCCGCGTACTGGGTCGTGACCCGGCTGGCCACGTCGGCCGGGCAGCGGGCGGCGGCCCTGGGCATCGACGGCGGCGTCGGCTTCAGCGCGTACAACAACGCCTACCTCCTGTGGGCCGTGCCGCACGGCATCGTGACGGTGTCGCTGGTCACCGCGCTGATGCCGCGCATGAGCGGGTCGGCGGCCGACGGAGACGAGTCCGCCGTACGCCGCGACGTTTCGTACGCACTGCGCACCAGCGCCGCCGCCGTCGTGCCGGCGGCCTGCGCGCTGCTCGCCTTGGCGCAGCCGCTGATGGCGCTCGTCTTCCAGTACGGCAGAACCGGCGCCGACGACATCGTGGCGATGTCGGGCATCCTGATGGCGTTCGCACCGGGCCTGATCGCCTTCTCCGGCCAGTACGTGCTCTCCCGCGCCTTCTACGCCCTGCGCGACACCCGCACCCCGTTCCTCCTCAACCTCCTGATCGCCGGACTCAACGCGGGCCTGTCCACGGCCGCGTATCTCCTGCTGCCCGCCCGCTGGGCGGTGACGGGCATGGCCGGCGCGTACTCGCTCGCCCTGTGCGCGGGCTGGGCGCTCACTGCGTACACCCTGCACAGGAGGCTGCCCCCGGACCGTAGGACGGGACGCTCCCCGTCCCTCGCCGCCCACGCCCGGCTCCTCGCCGCCGCCGTGCCCGCCGCGACGCTCGGCCACCTCGCCGCCGGATGGGCGGCGGGTGCGGGGGCCCTGGCGGCGACGGCGACGGGCGCGGCCGCGATCCTCGCGGTGTTCGCCGTACTGGCAAGGCCCTTGCGCCTGACGGAAGTCGACGCCCTGCTGACGGGCGCGGTACGGCGGGTGCGGCCATGAGGACGGTGACCGCGAGTGCAGCGACAAACACCCGGCCCTCACCCCTTGGGATACTCCACAGATGCCACGCGTGCTCCTGATAGAAGACGACCCGTCCGTACGGGAAGGGGTCGAGCTGGGGCTGCGCCGCCGAGGCCACGACGTGCGCACCGCCGCCACGGGGGAGGCCGGGCTCGCCGCCCTCGCCGAGTTCCGCCCCGACCTGCTGCTCCTGGACCTGATGCTGCCCGGCATGAACGGCGTCCAGGTCTGCCGCCGCGTGCGCGAGAGCAGCCAGCTGCCGATCATCATGCTCACGGCCCGCGGCGACGACTTCGACGTTGTCATCGGCCTGGAGGCGGGTGCCGACGACTACATCGTCAAGCCGGCCCGTACGGAGGTGATCGAGGCCCGCATCCGCGCCGTGCTGCGCCGCATCGAGGCACCGGGCGGCGGCAGGCCCGCCGTCGAGTTCCACGGCGAACTCGCCGTCGACCGGGCCGGGCTCACCGTCGCCAAGTCCGGCGAGCGCGTCGCCCTGGCCCCCTCGGAACTGAAGCTGCTGCTGCACCTGTGCGCGGCCCCGGAACAGGTCTTCAGCAGGCAGCAGTTGCTGGAACACGTCTGGGAGCACAGCTACCACGGCGACGCCCGGCTCGTCGACGCGTGCGTACGGCGGCTGCGCAACAAGATCGAGGACGTCCCGGGCAGCCCCCGCTACATCCAGACCCTGCGCGGTTTCGGCTACCGTTTCGGGCCGCTGTGCTGATCTCCGGACTCCGTACGCGGCTCGTTCTCGCGTTCCTGCTCGTCGCGGCGGTCGGCTGCGGCACCACCGCAGCCCTCACCTACCGGGAGGCGCGCAACGCCCTGCTCAAACAGGCGCAGGACTCGGCTGTCTCGTCCTTCCGCGAGCAGATCCAGGAGTTCCACCTCAATCTGCCGCCCAACACGGAACAGATGCAGGGGATGGTCCGCACGCTCGCCCGGCAGGGCAAGGGCCGCGACTGGTGGGTGTACGCGGAGTACGGATCGATGCGGCTCTCCTCCGGCACCAGACCCACCTCCACCGTCATCACACCGGAGCTGCGCCGCGAGGCCCGGGGCACGCCGCACGGCAGCTTCCAGCGGGTCGTCAAGGACGGCGAGCCCTACCTGACCATCGCCGTGCCCGTCGTCTTCCGGACCAGCCCGCCCGGAACGGGAGGCCGGACCCTGCGCCCCACGGGTCTCATCTTCTCCGCCGTCATGCCGCTGACCGACGAACAGACCAACATCGACGCCATGGTCGTCGCCGCACGGGACGGCGCCCTGCCGGCGCTCGCGATCGCCCTGGTGCCCGCCCTCCTGGCGGCCCGCGGTGTGCTGCGCCCGGTCCGCGACCTGCGGCAGGCGGCCCGCAGCCTCGGCCGGGGCCGGCTGGACACCCGTATCCCGGTCAAGGGCGGCGGGGAACTCTCCGAGCTCGCCCGTACGTTCAACGAGTCCACCGCCGCGCTCGAACGCTCCGTGGACGAACTCCAGCGCGCCGAGGCCCGCGCCCGCCGCTTCGCCTCCGACGTCTCCCACGAGCTGCGCACCCCGCTCGCAGGGATGCTCGCCGTCACCGAACTGCTCGACGAGGACGCGGCCGGCCTCGACCCGGACACGGCCGCGGCCGTCCGCCTGATCAGCAGCGAGACGGACAAGCTGGCCGTACTGGTCGAGGACCTGATGGAGATCTCCCGCTTCGACGCCCGCGCGGCCGAGCTGAACACCGACGAGGTCGACGCCGCCGAGACCATCCGCAGGACCCTGCAGAGCCGCCACTGGACGGACACCGCCGAGATCGCCCTCGATCTGCCCGACGGCATCCGCGCCCGGCTCGACCCCCGGCGCTTCGACGTCGTGATCGCCAACCTCGTCGGAAACGCCCTGCGGCACGGACGGCCGCCCGTCACGGTCGGGCTGCGCACCGAGACGCGCGGCGGGACCACGCAGTGGCTCGTCACCGAGGTGGCCGACCGGGGGCCCGGCATCCCCCTGGACGTGCTGCCGCACGTCTTCGACCGCTTCTACAAGGCCGATCAGGCCCGTACGCGCTCGGCGGGCAGCGGCCTGGGACTCGCCATCACCCTGGAGAACGTACGGCTGCACGGCGGTACGGTACGTGCCGCGAACGGCCCCGACGGCGGCGCCGTCTTCGTCGTGGAGATACCCCTCACCACCAGCGAGGTGACCGCGTGAAGTACGCGCGCTCCCTCGTTCTGGCGTCGGCGTCGCTGCTGCTCGCCGGGTGCGGTATCCGGGCCAGCGAAGTGGTCGAGGCGGGCGGCCCGGCCGTCGCGGACGTGGCCCAGGAGGGTGGGATGCTGCTCTTCTTCGTCGGACCGGACGGCTCGTCGATCCCTGTGGCCAGGTTCGTCGACGGGGTCACCCCCACGGCGACCGCCAAGAAGCTCGCCGCGCTGCTGGACGGCCCCACGCCCGAGGAGCACGCGGCCGGCATCACCACCCGGTTGCCCACCGGCAGCACGCCGGTCCAGGTGGAACCGGCGACGGACGAGGAGGGAAGCAGCCGGGCCGGCGCCCCGGAAAAGGTGCACGTCACGGTCGCGTTCCCGGTGCGCTCACTCGACGCGGCGGCCGTCCGGCAACTGGTCTGCACGACGGCCCATGCCGAGGACCCGGAGGGCCTGGTGAAGGTGACCCTCACCGGAAGCGACGGTTCCCTGCCGGTCACCGCTTGCGACTAGCGGGCGCCCGGGCCGAATGCCGCGAGCACCGCGTCCGTGAACGGCGGCCACACCTCGACGGCCCACGGCCCGAACGCCCGGTCCGTCAGCGCGACGCACGCGAGGCCCGCGTCGGGGTCCACCCACAGGAACGTACCGGACTGCCCGAAGTGTCCGAACGTACGCGGAGACGACGAACTACCCGTCCAGTGCGGGGACTTGGAGTCGCGGATCTCCAATCCGAGCCCCCAGTCGTTCGGGTTCTGGTGGCCGTATCCGGGCAGTACGCCCTTCAGCCCCGGATGCACGACGGCGGTGGCCTCGGCGACCGTGCGCGGGTCCAGCAGGCGCGGAGCCTGGAGCTCGGCGGCGAAACGCGCCAGGTCGTCGACGGTGGAGACGCCGTCCTTGGCGGGCGAGCCGTCCAGCGACGTAGCCGTCATGCCCAGCGGTTCGAGCACCGCCTGGCGCAGATAGTCGGCGAAGGGAATGTCCGTCGCCTTCGCGATGTGGTCGCCGAGGACCTCGAAGCCGGCGTTCGAGTAGAGCCTGCGCTCGCCGGGCGGCGCCATCACGCGGTGCTCGTCGAAGGCGAGACCGCTGGTGTGGGCGAGGAGGTGGCGGACCGTGGACCCGGCGGGGCCGACCGGTTCGTCGAGCTCGACGGCCCCCTCCTCGTACGCGACGAGCGCGGCGTACGCGGCGAGCGGCTTGGTCACCGACGCGAGCGGGAAGCGGTGCCCGGTCGGTCCGTGCGCGTCCGCGACGGTGCCGTCCGCCCGTACGACGGCGGCCGCCGCAGTGGGTACCGGCCAGTTCTCGATCAGCGACGCGGTGACTTGACTGCCCTGCCTGCTCTGCATGCGTACGAGCGTAAAGGCTTCACAGGGTCAGCCGCATGGAGGGGTCGGGCTTGCGTACGAACCCGAGCGAGGCGTAGAGCGGCTCCGCCTCGGCGGACGCGTTGAGGTCGACGCTCCCCACGCCGCGCTCGCGGAACCAGTCGAGCAGTGCGTCCATGCACGCGCGGGCGTGGCCGCGGCGGCGCTGGTCCGGGTCGGTGGCGACGCTGAAGACGTACCCGATGGCGCCGTGCGGATTGCCGGAGCGCCCGATGCGGTACTCGACCGTGCCGACGGCGAGTGCGGCGAGCGCGCCGGGCCGGTCGGGGTGGTCGACGACGAAGGCGGCGAAGTTGCCGTCCTGGTCGGCGAGCTTCTTTCGTACGGTCGGAAGGGACTCGGCGTGCCAGTCGGTCGAGGTATCGACAGCGAAGACGGAGTCGATCATCACTTGGCGCAGGCGGAGAACTTCCGCGGCATCGGCGGCGTGGGCGCGGCGTACAGATCTCATGAAGCCGGAGGCTAGCCAGCCCGCCCGGAAACTTCTTCCTGATTACGGTTGCTTGGAGTGCACTCCAAGGTCCTAGCGTGGAGGCCATGACCGTGACGGAAACCCCACCCGCACGCACCGATTCCTGCGCCGCCCGACCCCGACCCCGACCCCGGCCGCACCCGCGCCCGGAAGGCCGGGACCACTACACGATCAGCGAGGTCGCGGCGCACACCGGGCTCACGGCGTACACCCTGCGCTGGTACGAGCGGATCGGGCTGATGCCGCATGTCGACCGCTCGCACACCGGCCAGCGGCGCTTTCGCAACAGCGACCTGGACTGGCTGGCCTTCGTCGGCAAGCTGCGGCTGACCGGGATGCCGGTCGCGGACATGGTGAGGTACGCCGAACTGCTGCGGGAGGGCGAGCACACCTTCGAGGAGCGGCAGGAGCTGCTGGAGTCGACGCGCCGGGACGTGCGCGCACGCATCGCCGAACTCCAGGACACGCTCGCCGTGCTGGACCACAAGATCGACTTTTACGCGGACGCCCGGCGGGCGTCGGAGAGGGTCTGAAACCCATATGAGCATGAGCGACGAAATGAACAAGATCGAAGAAGTGCGGCTCGGGACCGACGGTCCGGAGGTCGGGGTACAGGGCCTCGGCTGCATGGGCATGAGCTTCGCGTACGGACCCACGGACGCCGACGAGGCGCGGGCGACGCTGGAGCGGGCGCTGGAACTGGGCATCACCCTGTACGACACGGCGGACGCGTATGCCGCCGGCGAGAACGAGAAGTTCCTGGCGCCGTTCTTCCAGGCACACCGGGACGAGGTCGTCATCGCGACGAAGTTCGCGCTGGCCGTGGACCCGCGCGACCCGACGAAGCGGATCATCAACAATGACCCCGCGTACATGCGCCAGTGCGTCGAGGGCAGCCTCCAGCGCCTGGGCGTCGACGAGATCGACCTCTACTACATGCACCGGCGTGATGTGAACGTCCCCATCGAGGAGACGGTCGGCGCGATGGCCGAGCTTGTGCGCGAGGGCAAGGTCAAGCACCTCGGGCTGAGCGAGGTGACCGGCGGCGAACTGCGGGCCGCGCAGGCTGTGCACCCGATCGCGGCCGTGCAGTCGGAGTGGTCACTGTTCAGCCGCGACATCGAGGCGGGCGTGGTACCGGCGGCCCGCGAACTCGGTGTCGCCCTGGTCCCGTACTCCCCGTTGGGCCGAGGTTTCCTCACCGGCTCCTTCGCGAGCGCCGAAAAGGACCTGACCGAGGACGACTTCCGCCGCAACCAGCCCCGCTTCAACGGCGACAACGCGGCTGTGAACGCGTCGCTGCTCGACCCGGTACGCAAACTCGCCGAGGGCCGGAACGCGACGCTCGGGCAGGTCGCGCTCGCGTGGGTGCAGCAGCAGGCGCAGGTGCACGGCCTGACCGTCGTACCCATCCCCGGAACCCGCAAGCGCACCCGCGTCGAGGAGAACGCGGCGGCGACCCGGCTCCTGCTCACCGACACCGAGATGGACCTGCTGGAACCGATCGCGAGCCAGGTCGCGGGCGGCCGGTACGCGGACATGACGTTTACTTCGGCGGGGCGCGAGTAGGGGGTACGGGGGATTCGCCGGCTGCACCGCGCTTCGGGGCGCTGCCCCGGGCCCCCGGTCCTCAAGCGCCGGACGGGCTGAGAAGCTGCCCGGGTGCCAGCGCCGTTGCGCGGGGCGAGGCTGCCCCCAGAGGGCAAGAGCCCCGTACGCGGCGGGGTTGGTGTGTGAGGCGGGTTCGCGGGCTGCGCCGGGCCCCGGTTCTCAGGCGCCGGACGGGTTCGTGGGTTGCCCGAGGTTGAGAGGGGGCCGTGGTGGCATGGCTGTTCCACGGGGTGACGCTGTCTCACGGGAGAAGTCGCCGTCCCCCGGGCGGGTTGGCGCGCGGCAGGGCCGGGCCGGGGGTTCGAGGACTGTGCCGCGCTTCGGGGCGCTGCCCTGCCCGGGTCCGGACCCTCAATCGTCCGACGGGGTTAAAGGGGTTCCCGGCCGCGGAAATTCAGCCCGTCCGGGGTCTGGGGCTTGCCCCCCACGCGGCGGAGCCGCAAATGTCGCAGCGGGAAGGGCGGGGTGGGGAAAAGGCTCCGCGCAGCGGGTCGGCCGGGTCACGCCAGGTCCAGAGCGAACGCCGTGAACCCCGCCGCGAGCACCCCCGCCACCGCCCGACGCGCCCTCGTCGTCGTCCCCCACGGCGTCTCGAACCCCCGCGCATAACGCCCGATCAGAATCAACAGCCCCGCGAACACCGGCAGCCACGCCACCCGCACCAGCACCCACCCCAGCGAATCCGGCGCCGCCGTCAGCCCCGGGACCGTACCCAGCAACGAACCGGGGACGGCCGCCGCGAGCATCGCCGTCTGGTGCCAGCACAGGATCGTCATCGCCGACAGGTTGATCACGACGACCGGCGCCCACAGCGCCGGCCGCCTCCGCAGCAGCCTCCCGATCCGCTCCCGAAGCATGATCGCCGCCCCGCTCTGGGCCGCGGCAAGAGCAAGGACCAGCAGCGAAGGCGGGTGGGAGTTGGTGCGGGCCTCTCCCGGCACGCCGACCATCGACGCGGGGTAGTGGAAGACCACCAGCAGCGCCGCGAACAGAACGGCGCCGCCGATCAGCAGCAGCGCCCCACCGCGTCCCCCAATACGCTTCTCGCCCCAGGAGACGCCGAGTTGGTACGCGAAGAGCCAGCCCGGCAGCAGGTTCAGCACGCTCAGCCAGGACGGCATGGCCTCGGCGTACGGCCCGTACCGCAGAAGGTCGACCACAGCCACCGAGCCGATGAGAGGCGCGGCGGCCCACGCGCCCATCTTCCGGCCGGCACGGACGCAGTACGGGGTCAGGGCCGTCACCGCCACGTACACCCCCACGAACCACAGCGGCTGGATCACCAGCGTCGACCCGGTCCGCAGCGTCGTCCCCGGCACCCCCACGGCGTACAGCACGGGAAGCATCACCGCCCACACAGCGGTCACGCCCAGCACGGGCCGGCCGAGCCGCGCGATCCGGCCGCGCAGCCACGCCCCGGCCGGGCCCTGGTGGCGGCGGTACGAGAGAACCGACGCGTAGCCGCCGACCAGGAAGAAGATGCCCAGCATCTGGAGCACCCAGGTCACCGGCGCGAAGAAGCCGAACGAGGCGAGCGGACTGGCATTGTGCAGGGCGCCGCCGCCGTCCAGCGTGAAACCCCCAAGCATCCAGTGGCCGGTGGGGACGGCGAGGAGGGCGAGCGCGCGCAGACCGTCGATGGCACGGTCGCGGTGGGCGGGGGTCTGCGCGTCGATCTTCGCTGCCAGAGCCCTCGTCACAGCCCTCATCACAGCTCTCCCACCGTGATCGAGGCAAAGGTACGGAGCGACTCCGTGCCCGGCGCGAAGTAACCGGTGTGGCCGTCCGCGTCACCCGCCGGCACGCGGCGCGCCCCGAAGGCGGGGTCCGTGGGGTCGGCGCCGTGGCCGAGCCCGGCGAACTCCACATTCGGGATGTTGTCGATCCAGTCGGCCGGGTTCTTGGCGGCCCACACGCGGGCGTCGGTGCGCAGGTCCGCGACGCTGTCCGCCCGCATCCCGGGGGAGCCGAGCGCGACGACGTCGGCGGCGTCCAGGCGCGGGGCGGCCAGGCCGCAGACCACGGAGCCGTAGCTGTGGCAGAAGAGGGCCGGATCCGGGGCGCCGGTGGCGTCGAGCCCGTCCGTCAGCCGGGCGAGGCGGTCTGCCCCCGCCTCGGCGAGTTCGCCGGTGGCGGCGTCCAGGCCCACGCCGACGGGGGTGGTGTAACCGGCCCAGGCGATCACGGCGGTGCGGTGGCCCTTCGTCGCGTCGCGCAGGGACTTGGCCATGCCGGCCGGAGTGCCGTAGGCGTCGTTCGTACGGTCGTAGGTGCCGGCGTCAATGTCCGAGCCGGGCACGACGACCGCCACGTGCTCCGCCTCCTCCAAATCTCCGTACACCTCGGCGACTTGACCGCGCCCGCGCGGGTCCAGGGCGAGGATCTGGCGGCCGGGCTCCGCGAGGCGGCCGAAGCCGTTGGCTTTGGCGGTAAGGGAGTTGGCGGCGTACCGCAGCTTGACGGGGGCGCCGTCGAGGTTGCCGACAACGGTGGGGTGGCGGCGGACGAGGTCCTGCTGCCGGTCTTCGGTGAGCGCTGCGAAGAAGTGGGCGACCTGGGCGGGGGTGGTCGCGGCGGGGTCGGGCAGCCCCTCGCGCTGCCAGGCGGCGGTGCCGGGGGGTGGGCCGGTGACGGGCTCCTGCGCGTTGCCGGAGGCCCAGCCGGCGGTGCCCGAAACAACGGTTGTCGCGAGAGCGACCGCGACCAGGGTCCTCTTGTAGCGGCGCATGAATCCCTCTTCTTTTTCCTCTTCCGGCGGCTGACGGAGAGGAAGGTAGGAAGACGACGCCGACGGGGGCGTCACACCGGGGAGCCAAGTCGGGGGTGCTACCGGGGTATGGGGGGGTGTGCCGGGGGCGTGCCGCTCCGGGGGCAGTGTTCGGGACTGCATGATTTAGGCGCGCAGCGGCATTCCTTGTACGACGCCGGGGGCCGGCCCACACATCACGCTTTACGTCCCGAACACCACCCCCTGCGCGACCCGCCCCCTCCCGGCGGTGAGCGTTCTACGGGCGGCCGAGGGCGCAAAGCCCCTTCACGCGCCCGGGGAGACCAGCCCCGACTCGTACGCGAAGATCACCGCCTGCGCGCGGTCGCGCAGGTCGAGTTTGGCCAGGACGCGGCCGATGTGCGTCTTCACCGTCTGCTCGGCCAGGACCAGCTGAGCCGCGATCTCCTGGTTCGAAAGCCCACGGGCGATGAGCTCCAGAACCTCCGTCTCGCGCGGCGTAAGCCCGTTGAGCCGCAGCGACGGGTCTTTCCGGGGCGCCGGTCGTTGCCGAGCGAAGTCCGCGATCAGACGCCGCGTCACGGACGGCGCCAGCAGCGCCTCCCCGGCGGCCACGACTCGCACCGCCGAGATCAGGTCCGCCGGCGGTGCGTCCTTCAGCAGGAACCCGGACGCCCCGGCGCGCAGCGCCTCGTACACGTAGTCGTCCACGTCGAAGGTAGTGAGCATGAGGACCTTCGGCCGGTGGACGACCCCGACCGGCGGGTCCAGCAGTTCGCGGGCGGCCGCGAGCCCGTCCATCTCGGGCATCCGTACGTCCATGAGTACGACGTCGGGATGCGTGACCCGGCTGACCTCGATCCCCTGCCGCCCGTCCGGCGCCTCGCCCACCACGTCGATGTCGCTCTGCGCCGACAGTAGTGCGGCGAACCCCGCGCGCACCATGGCCTGGTCGTCGACGATGATCACGCGGATGGTCATGGGGAGGTGGGGTCCTTCGCGCCGAGGGGAAGCCGGGCGGCGACCCGGAAGCCGCCGTCGGACAGCGGGCCGGTGTCGAGCGTGCCGCCGGTCAACCGTACGCGTTCGCGCATACCGACGAGGCCGTGTCCGCCGGCCCCGCTCGCCTCGACGGTCGAACGCGGTCCGGCGGGAGGCCCGTTGACGACGAGGACGGTCAGGTGCGTGCCGTCGGAGGAGACCGAGACGCGCGTGGGGGCGCCCGGGGCGTGCCGTACGACGTTCGCGAGGGCTTCCTGCACGATGCGGTACGCCGAAAGGTCGACGGCCTGCGGCAGTTGTCCGTGTACGGCGAGGCCCGCGGTGAGGGACAGCTCGGCCGGCACACCCGCCCGTACCGTCGCTTCGACGAGTTGCTGGAGCCGGTCGAGGCCCGGCTGCGGGGCCCGCTCGCCGGTCGCGTCCTCGCTGCGCAGGACGGACAGGAGCCGCCGCATCTCGGTCAGCGACTCGCGCGCGCTCGCGGCGATGGAGGCGAACTCCTCCCGCGCCTCCGGGCAGAGGCCGCCGACGCGGTACGGCGCGGAGTCCGCCTGGACGGTGATCACGGACATGTGGTGGGCGACGACGTCGTGCAGTTCACGGGCGATACGGGTGCGTTCCTCGAGCAGCGTGCGCCGGGACCGTTCCGCCTCGCTGATGGTCTCCTGCTCGACGAGCCGCCGCTGCGCTTCGCCCCGCTCGCGCAGCGCGCCGCCGATGATCAGGACCACGGCGCTGAGCACGATCAGCAGGACATTCGTACCGTCGCTCTTCTGGGGAAAGAGCTGGCCGAGAACGAGGCCGGTCGCGCCGGTGACGATCCAGACGCCGATCAGTGTCTGACGCGTCTCGCGCAGTGCCAGCGCGAGCATCAAGAACAGATACGCGACGATGGCGGGCGGAGTCCAGGGCCAGATGTCGTCCCGGCCCAGCCCGTTGAGCAGAAACAGCCCTCCGACAGCATCCGCGGGCAGGATGATCCACCAAGCCTGGAGCGGCCGGTGGGCGATCATCAGCAACGGAACGGTCTGCGCGGCGGCAAGGGCCCCGGCGAGCCCGCCGGCCATGCCGTAGTCGGTGGTGAGGACGGTGATCGTGACGGGGAGGAACGTGGCGACGAGAATCAGCACAGCGGCGTACGGAAGCACCCTCTGCCACCGCTTCGGGGCGTCGGCGAACAGGGGCGTCGGCGCGTGCGAGGGGTGCGTGACGGCATGGCTGAGGCCACGCAGATTGCGCCGCCCGGCGCTGATGAGTCCGTCGGTGGGGGGCGGCTGCGGCGGGGCGGGAGCCGGGGGAGCGGAAGGTTCGGTCATGTCCGGGCCAGCGTAGGCAGCAGCTCGACGTACGGGCGTCATACCCGGGTCGGGACACCGACCTCATACCGGGGTATGACACGCCGTGCACCCTCCGGGTCGGAGCTGGTTGGCTTGCACTGCTGAAGCCGACCGAGCGAGCCCGCGCGGGGTTACGCCGATCCGAGCGGACGCGGCTTACGCGGACCCGAGCCCGCGCGGCCGATCCGAGCCCAGAGCGCTCACGCCCGGCCCTGCGGCGCTCACGCCCGGACCCGTGCCGCTCACATCGACCTGAGCTCGCGCCGCTCACGCCGTCCCGAACCCGCGCCGCTCACGCAGACCAGACCCGCGCCGCTCACGCCGATCCAAGCCTGCACCAGCTGAAGCCGGCCCGAGCCCCGCCGCACAAGCGACCCGTGCCCGCGCCGCTCGCGCCGATCCGAGTCCGGGCTGGTCTCGACCTCGCCCCGTGTCGGCGGACGTCCCGCCGCCCCCGGCCAAATCCAGCCCGTCCGGCGTTTGAGGACCGGGGTCCGGGGCAGCGCCCCGGTTTCGGGAAGGGGCGGGTGGGGGACAGCCCCGCAGGGCCGCCAAGCCCCAGCCGCACGGCCGCGCCGGCGCCGGCGGGAGCCAGTGCCAGCCAGCGCCGGCACCCGCGGCCCGCGCCGCCCTACAGCTCCGCCAGCAGTTCCGCCTTCTTCGCGGTGAATTCCTCATCCGTGACGAGACCCGCCTCCCGCAGATCCCCGAGGTGCCGTATCCGCTCCGCGATGTCCGCGGGGTCACGCCGCCCCGCCACGGGCACCGCCACCGGCACCGGCGCCGCCTCAGCCGCCACCGCGTCGCCGGGGGCCGCACTGCCACTGCGTACCGCCCCCAGCACCGCCGCCGCGAACGGCAGCGACTCGTGCACCGGCCCGTACCCGAGGCCGAAGACGACGGCCGCCGGATCCTGATCGGCCTGGGCCGGCTGCGGCGGCCCGGGGTACGGGGCGAGGCCGCCCCCAGCCCCGCCCTCGCGCCGCAGCAGCCGCAGATACCCGTCGAAAACGTCGGGGGAGCGCCACTCCACACCGTTCAGCTCCTGGACGGGAAAGCTCTGATCACCCGCCTTCCACTTCGCGGACGACGCCCCCGTCCAGAACCAGCGGAAGGAGACCCGCGCCCCGTCGAAGGACGCCTTGCCGTCGTACGCCTTGAACTGCAGCGGGGCCGAAGGCGCAGCCACCAGAAACTTCTCCGAGGGCACCTTCGCCTCGGGGAGAAGCAGCGTGCGCAGCTCATCGGCGTAGTACTCGGCGAGCACCTCGCGCTCGGCCGGCAGCACGAGCCGGTACGGATCGGAGCCGTCCCGCAGCTGCCCCGCCGCGGCCTCCATCAGCGGATCCGCACCCGGTCTCGGGATCGCGTGCAGAACGACTGTGCCGCGCTTCCCCGGCGTCAGGGTCACCGACGCCAGCGCCTCGTGCGGGATGCGTCGCTCGCCGATCGCCTGGAACAGCTTCGGCGTGCGGATCCCCCGTTCGAAGCGGATGAGCACGGAGTCGCTTTCGAACTCCCAGGTGGCATGAATTCCGGCC
Organism: Streptomyces sp. NPDC002994; assembly: GCF_040611155.1. Lineage (NCBI taxonomy): Bacteria > Bacillati > Actinomycetota > Actinomycetes > Kitasatosporales > Streptomycetaceae > Streptomyces > Streptomyces sp. NPDC002994. The sequence continues at coordinate 4,524 of NZ_JBEXNQ010000025.1, read as the reverse complement.
AGCACATCACCCATGCGGCTCATCGTATGCGGCGTGCTCCCGCGCGTCGCCCCTCGAAGCCCCCTCGAAGCCCTCTGGGAGCCTCCTAGGAGCCCATCGGTGCCGGGCGCGATGTTCCGGGCTATGTTCCGGCCGGGCGCCGACCGCCACGAGGTTCTACGCGCGTCAGTTCGCTTCCGCGCCGGAAATTCCACTCCGGCAGTCCCCACCGTCGCCCGCGCAGCTCACCGAGTCGTACGAGCCGACGCCTATCCCGGCGAAGTTGCTGAGGCTTTCTGTCCCCGGCTCGAAATAGCCCGCGTGCCCGATCGCGCCCTTCGCCGAGAACACCCGCGCACCGAACTCCGGCGTCACCGGGTCCGCGCCGTGGCCGAGCCCGCCGACCTCGAGGTTCGGCACGTCCTGGATCCAGTCGTCGCCGTCCCTGGTGGCCCACACCCGCGCCCCGGTGCCGAGTTCCTTCGCGCTCTCGACCCGCATGCCGGGACTGCCGGCGACCGCGATGTCGGCGACCCGGGCAGGCAGCGCGCGGGCCGCGACGCCGCACACCACCGAGCCGTAGCTGTGGCAGAAGAGCGACACCTTGGAGTCGCCGGGCAGGCCCCGGACGAGCGAGTCGAGGCGCTGCGAGCCGGCCCTGGCGAGCTTGCCGATCGCCGCGTCCATGCCGACGCCCGACGGCGAGGTGTAGTCGGCCCAGGCGATGACGGCGGTACGGGTACGGGGCGACGCCGCGCGCTCGGCGGCGTACAGCGACTTCGCCATGCCGACCGGCGCGCTGTACTGGCGGCGCGTCCGCTCGAAATTCACCACATCGGTGTCGACACCGGGGACGACGACCGAGACCCGCTCGGCGCGCCCGAGGTCGCCGAAGACCTCGGCGACCCGCCCGGAGCCGGTGGGGTCGAAGGCGAGGATCTGCCGCCCGTCGCCCATCAGCGACTCGAAGCGCCGCATTCTGCGGTCCGCCGTCGTGCGGCCGGAGGCCGTCAGCCGTTCGTCGTGCGTACGCTCCAGCTCCACCGCCCGCGCCTGGGCGAGGGCCAGGTGGTTCGCCCGGTAGCGCAGCGTGAGCGGGACGCCGTTGAGGTTGCCGACGACCAGCGGGTAGCGGTCGACGAGCCGGGTGCGCTGGGAGGCGGTGAGGCCGGCGAAGAAGCGGGCGAGCCGGTCGGGCGTGGATCCTGCCTCCGGCAGCTCACGGCCGTCGATGCCACCCGTCGCCCAGGCGGCCAAGGACGACGCACGGATGTCGGAGCCGCCCTCGTGATGGCGTATCGCGGTCCATCCCGTGGTGGCCAGCAGGACAAACACCACGGCGAGAGCGAGCAGCGCGCGCCATGCGTTGAGGGTGGGGGAGGTGTCGAAGGAAGTCACTGCTGGCCACCCTAGGAGAAGCGTGAGGCTCCCCGCGAAATCCGTGACGCACCTCACGTTTCAGACAAGGGTTTCTGAGCCTCCGTCACTCGGTGTACGCGCCGGAGCGCGCCAGTCCGCCGCGAGCGCCGGTTCGAGGTGGTCCAGGTAGAGCGCGGTCAGCGTCCTGATCGACTCCATGCTGGTGTCGTCGCCCTGCCCCCACAGCCGCCCCGTTACGCGCATCACACCGGTGAACGCGGCGACGGCGATGCGCGGCCGCGGGTCGGCGTCCAGATCGAGCCCTTCGCGGTCCGCGATGATCCGCGCGGTCCGCTCCTCCAGCTCGGTGGAGCGGCGCAGGTGGGCGGCGAGCAGGGCGGGCGTCGACTCGATCATCAGGTAGGTGCGCATGTGCAGTTCGACCGGTACGACGGCTTCGATCGCCTCGCCGATGGTGTCCCAGGCGCACAGCACCGCGCTGCGCATGGCGGCGAACGGGCGCTCCTCGGGCGGGCGTACGGCCAGCTCCGCCAGGAAGTGCGACTCCACCATGTCCTGTACGGCGAAGGCGACTTCCTCCTTGCTGGCGAAGTAGCGGAAGAAGGTGCGCTGGGAGACCTCGACGGCGTCGGCGATCTCGTCGACGGTCGTCTGCTCGTACCCCTGGGTGGTGAAGAGCTCGAGCGCGACCCGCACCAGAGCGTCGCGGGTGCGCTGCTTCTTGCGCTCGCGCAGCCCCGTCGTCGCCTCGGTTGTGGCCTCGGTCGCCGCACGGTGCCCGGTCATGTGAGAGGTAGCCTCTTTCGCCTTTTTGTCCAGCTCAGGATACCTGTGAGCTTCGTGACAGTTACGTGCTTGTGAATTCGTTTGTCAACTGTCAGCGGCTGACATTAGCCTCGTGGGTATGACTAGTCAGACCACCATCGACAAGGCGCCGCCGCCGCAGGATCCCGCGCCCGCCAAGGGGCTCCGTGGCCACCCCTGGCTGACGCTCTTCTCCGTGGCGATCGGCGTGATGATGGTCGCGCTCGACGGCACGATCGTCGCGATCGCCAACCCGGCCATCCAGAAGGACCTCGGCGCTTCGCTCGCCGACGTCCAGTGGATCACCAACGGCTACCTCCTCGCCCTCGCCGTCGCCCTGATCACCGCGGGCAAGCTCGGCGACCGCTTCGGCCACCGCCAGACCTTCCTGATAGGCATCGCCGGCTTCGCTCTCGCCTCCGGGGCCATCGGACTGTCCAGCGAGATCTCCCTGGTCATCGCCTTCCGGGTACTTCAGGGACTGTTCGGCGCGCTCCTCATGCCGGCCGCGCTCGGCCTGCTCCGCGCCACCTTCCCGGCCGAGAAGCTGAACATGGCCATCGGCATCTGGGGCATGGTCATCGGCGCGTCCACCGCCGGCGGCCCGATCGTCGGCGGTCTGCTCGTCGAGCACGTCAACTGGCAGTCGGTCTTCTTCATCAACGTGCCCGTCGGGATCGTCGCGCTGGTCTTCGGCCTCGTGATCCTCAAGGACCACCGCGCGGCGAACGCCCCGCGCTCCTTCGACATCCCCGGCATCGTGCTGCTCTCCGGCGCGATGTTCGCCATGGTCTGGGGCATCATCAAGGCTGGCGAGTGGGGCTGGGACAGCCCCAGCACCTGGGCCTGGCTGGGCGCTTCGGTCGTCCTCTTCGTGGTCTTCGCCGTCTGGGAGACGAAGGTCAAGGAACCGCTCATTCCGCTCGCCATGTTCCGGTCCATTCCGCTTTCCGCGGGTGTCGTCCTCATGGTCCTCATGGCGATCGCCTTCATGGGCGGCCTGTTCTTCGTGACGTTCTTCCTCCAGGGCGTGCACGGCATGAGCCCGGTCGACAGCGGCCTGCACCTGCTGCCGCTGACCGGCATGATGATCGTCTCCTCGCCCCTGGCGGGCGTGCTCATCACCAAGTTCGGCCCGCGGGTCCCGCTGGTCGGCGGCATGGTCGCCACCGCGACCGCCATGTTCGGCATGACGACGCTCACGGCCGACACCAGTACGTTCATGATGTCGCTGTGGTTCGGCCTCCTGGGCCTCGGCCTCGCGCCGGTCATGGTCGGCGCCACCGAGGTCATCGTCGGCAACGCCCCGATGGAGCTCTCCGGGGTCGCCGGCGGTCTCCAGCAGGCCGCCATGCAGGTCGGCGGCGCGCTCGGCACCGCGGTCCTAGGCGCGATCATGTCCTCGAAGGTCAGCGCCGACTTCGCGGGCAACTGGAAGGAAGCGGGCATTCCGATTCCGGCCGACCCCAAGTTGGAGGAGGCGGCCGAGTTCGCCTCCGTGCCGGCGAAGGAGCTGGCCAAGGCGGGCCTGGAACCGCCCCTGATCGACAAGATCGGTGGCGTCATCCATGACACGTTCGTGTCGGGCATGCACCTGGCCTTCACCGTCGCGGGCGTCGTCGCGGTCGTGGCGGCGCTGGTCGCCACCTTGACGAAGCGCGGCGAGAACGCGGACGCGGGTGCGGGCGGCGCCCACATCTGACGTCAACCCGGTACGTACGACAGCCCCGCCGGACGGTTCCGGCGGGGCTGTCGCCTATCCGGGTGGAACGCCTCCGGGCCTCTTCCGCAGCCACGTTCCCGCAGCTCAGGCTGAGGCCAAGTGATCCACTGCAAACGGGGGTTGATTCCGATGATGCGTACGACCGTCCTCGCGGCCGGAGCCCTGGCCGTCACCGCACTGCTGCCGCAGCCGGCTTACGCGGGGCCGCCGCGTCTTGGGGCCTGCGCGACCGGGGAGCTCTGTCTCTGGGCCAAACCGGACTTCAGGGGCGGCCGCCAGACCCACGAACTGTCCGGCACGGACATCGAGAGCTGCGTCGCGCTTCCGCCCGGCACCGAGGCCCAGGCTCTCGCCAACCGCACCGGGCGGCCGGTGACGACGTACCAGTCCGCGGAGTGCGCGGAGACGGGTGAGTTCGAGACGTATCCGGGCGGCGGGACGTGGGTGCCGCAATCGCCTTACCGGGTGCGGGCGTTCAAGATCTGGCAGAGCTGAGAGCCGGAGCGCCTGCGGCGGGCCTGTTCCCCACCCCGCCCCTTCCCGAACTGGGGGGGGGCCCCCCCCCCCCCCCCCCCAAAGGCCGGCGGGGGGGGTATGGGGGGGGGGGGGGATTATAAGCGGGTGGGGGGAAAAAAACC